>NZ_JBKORL010000066.1:94717-94923 GCF_047314525.1 Shewanella sp. BJSY2023SW007
AATTGACTGCGTAACGTAAAGCGACTCTCCAGAAGATGCTGCTTCATCTCCCGATAGCCCACTTCTATCTCCCATCGATGGGCATATAAATCCGCTATCTCTGCCCCCGGGTAACGCAATGGGTCCGTTAATGACGTCAAAATGGAAACCGACTTACCTTTTATCGTCTTCGTCAGTAAGCGAGCTTCAATATTCTCAGGCAGCAT
>NZ_JBKORL010000067.1:0-44503 GCF_047314525.1 Shewanella sp. BJSY2023SW007
AACAATGCCCCTGAAACCGACCTGGTGCTGACCCTGTCCAACGGCGCCACGATCACCATTGCGGCCGGTCAAACCGAAGGCACTGTCACCGTCGCGGCACCGACGGATGATGTATTTGTTGACGCAGAAACACTGACCGTAAGTATAGATAATGCTCAAGGTGGTAATTTTGAAAACCTGGATACCAGTGACACAGCTTCCACACTGGTAAATGACACTACCGACACAGTTTTTGCCCAGCTCAGCGTAGACAAATCCAGTGTCACTGAAGGTGGTGAAATCACTTATACAGTGACTTTGGTCGATGCCAACGGTAACCCGGTAACCCTTCCTAGTGGAGCTTCGGTTAGCGTTGCGCTTGATTGGAGTGGTACGGCAACTGCAGCAGATGTTGATAGCTTACCTCCAAGCGTAACCATTAGCGGAGATAGTCAGCAAAGCTTTACAGTTAATACCATCAACGATGGTATTTATGAAAATAGTGAAAATCTAAGCGTCACTATTAGTGGTGTCACTGACGTTGATAATAGCCTTGAACAACTGGAGATAGGCAGCAACAACAGCGCCGACACCACCATTCTCGATGCCCAGAACCCACCAAGCATAGGTAACATCACCAATGTTGCCGTATCTGAAGAGGGGCTGACCGATGGTCTGCCAGATGATGTAGGCGACACAGATACAACAGATGCAGTGATAGCCAACGGTACCATTGAGCTGCAAGATCCTGACAACGATGAGCTGGAAGTTACGCTTAGCGGCCCATCTGGTGTAACCTCCGGAGGCGTTGATGTAACCTGGAGTTGGGATGCCAGTACTCAGACCTTGACAGGCTCTGCCGGTTCTACTGTGGTGATGACCATATCGCTCTCAGCTCCTGCGGGTAACAGCAGTGGTACTTGGGGTTATGAGGTCACACTGCATGCTCCGCTGGATCATCCTGTAGCCAATGTTGAAGATGTGCTCAATTTGAACTTTGGTATTGATGTCGCAGATGGTTCAGGAGCGACAGATTCAAGTTCATTCCAAGTTACAGTCGAAGATGATGCGCCTTACATGCCAGATACCGCACCGGTAACGGCTACGGTAACCGATATTCCGGATACTCTCCTAGGCGTATTCGATTTGACTGGTGACACTGATGATACAGGGCAACTGAACTTTGATGGTTTCACCATCACGGCCAGAGGTTTCACCTCATCTACCGACCACACTCTGACCTCTGCAAATATTAACGGCAGCAGTTCAGGCATAGGGGTTGCCAGTGTAGACTCACCTTACTTCAACTTGGCCAACGAAATAGATTTCCGTGAATTTGCTGATGGCACTGGCGTTTCGGAAGAGGTCATCATAGATCTGGATCCCAACACCCTGGCGTTCGGCATGAAGATAGAGTTTGCCAACATCTTTGGAGGTGAGCTTGAAAGCGGTGTGGCCGAGTTCTGGCGCGATGGCCAACTGATATCCAGCCAAACTTTCAGATCAGATAAAAGCAACGGTGACTATGCGGCTGAATTTAACGTGCAGGATGGTGGCTTTGATAGAGTTGTTATCAAGGCAACCGACAACGGCACAGCCCCCAGTCATAAAGACAACAGTGACTTCACTATTTCCTCCATAGAATTCACTGGTACAGGCAATGCCCCGGCAATCGCCTATGCTTCCGGTGAAGTAACAGCCCAATGGGGCGCAGATGGCCAAGGCAGTCTTGCATTGGCCGGTGTGACTGACACATCCCTGGTGACCGCCAGCGGAGAAGCCGTTGAAGTGACCCTTTCAGGCAATACTTTGCTGGGTCAAACAGACTCGGGCGACTTGGTCTTTAAGCTGGAATTCACCCCTAGTACAGGCCACTGGGACTTCTATCAGTACCAGACGATGCAGGGCACCGAAGATGGCGACCTGGACTTTGCGGTCACGGTAACCGATGCCGATGGTGACTCTTACAGCGGCAATATTGCTGTGGTGCCTGTATTTAACTATCAGGTCACTGAAGCAGGTCCAGGCGATCAAACTCTCAATTTGGGTAACGCCGAAGATATCGTTATCGGCGACCTGGATGGCACAGTCGTGGTTCCCGGGCAGGATTACAATATCGCCTTTATGGTCGATAGCTCAGGAAGTATTGGATATCGGGCCATGGAGGCGATGAAACTTCAGTTGGCTCAAGTATTTGAGACACTGAAAGCCAGCGCCGATGCTGAGCAAAGCGGCACCGTGAAAATATTCTTGGTCGATTTTGATACTCATGCCAAGGGCAGCATCAGCGTAGATCTCAATGACCCCAATGCATTGAGCACTCTTCAGAGTGCCCTGAATGACATGAGCAGCGGTGGCGGCACCAACTACGAGGATGTCTTCACCACCACAGCCAACTGGTTCGCCAATGGTGATGCTCAAGATAATAGCGGTGCCACTAACCTAGCCTTCTTTATCACTGACGGCAAACCAACGTACTACAACGATGATGCTGGTGGAGATCCCATGCTCTATAACGCGAGGGATGATCGTTATGATCGTTATCTATCGGATGTTATAGGTACAAGTTACACTTTTGGTGAAGTATACAAAGCTCACGGTCGTGTGGTAATTGATGAAAATGGTAATGTTTTCAGAATAGATGCCTCAGGCCGAAAACCAGTTGGAGCCATGCGACCCGATGCCCAAGGTAACTATGATTACTATGCCTTGGCTGGCACCGGCAGCAGTACCAGTTCGGACACTACGGCGAATTCCGAAGCTGGTTTTGCTCTACTCTCTGGCCTAGGTGTGACGGTTGAAGCCATAGGAATGGGCTCCAATATCGATGAGGATGATCTGCAGGACTACGATACAGATGGCAACGTCCAGACCAACATCGATGCCGATGAACTTGCCGACGCGATTCTCGGCAATGAAATCACCAACCAACCTGGCTCAGATACCTTGGATGGCGGTGCGGGTAACGACATCATCTTCGGTGATGTGATTCGCTTTGATGGCATTCAGGGCCAGGGTTACAACGCGCTCAAAGCCTTTATTGCCGGCGAGTTGGGCCAAAGCGATGCAACCGATGCTGAAATTCACAACTATATCAGCGAGCATTCAAACCTGTTTGATAAGTCAGGCGCCAACGACAAGGGTGATACCATCAGCGGCGGTGACGGAAGCGATATTCTGTTTGGCCAAGGCGGTAATGATGAACTCTACGGCGGTAACGGTAATGATCTGCTGTTCGGTGGTAATGGCAACGACCTGCTGATTGGCGGCAACGGCGATGATTGGCTCACAGGTGGCCAAGGCGTAGATACCTTCAGCTGGAAAGCAGGAGAAACCGGCACTGACCATATCACTGACTTTGAAGTTAACAAAGATAAGCTGGATCTCAGCGATCTGCTGTTGGGTGAAGAGCACAACTCACTGGAGCAATATTTCCAGTTCAGCGTCGAAGATGGTAATACCACCATCTCTATCGATGTGGATCTCAATGGTGAATTTGATCAGCATATAGTGCTCGATGGCGTTGACCTATTCGCCACTTATGGCAGTGATGAAAGTGACATCATTAATGGCCTGCTGGGAAGTAACAGCAGTGATAGCCCACTGATTGTCGAGACTCAATCGGCCAATCCAAGTGCGTCTTACGTCAGCCAAAGTAGCTCTTCTGGGCTGGAAGAGCCTAAAACACTGGACTCAGTAATCTAAAAGTCCGGTGGTTTGAATGGCAGCCCATATTGCAATTCGCAATATGGGCTGCCATGGCTGATACTAGAATTAATGATATAAAACGGAAGGATAAGTTGTTCTGTGACCGCATCCGCTTCTCCTAAACCTGAGCAATGGACCATTTCGGCTTCTCAGCGAGTCACGGTTGATCCCCTGCTCGATAGTCTGGTTCTATTGACAGAGTACTTTGGCTGCCCCTGTTCCAGTGAGTCTTTGGCAGCGGGTCTTCCTCTGTCTTCTGCAGTTTTATCTCCGGAACTGGTACCACAAGCCGCAGCCAGAGCTGGTCTGACGGCCAAGCTTTCCCGTAAAGGCTTGAATCAGGTTACTGCCATTCAGCTTCCTTGTATTTTGCTTTTGAAAGACAAGAAAGCTTGCATCCTGCGCGAACTGGATCTGGAACAACAACATGCGGTGATCCAACTGCCGGAAACCGGCGGCGAACAACGCCTATCTATAGAAGAGTTGGAAACCCTCTATGTAGGCTATCTGTTTCTGGTGAAACAACAGTACCGTGGCGATATGGGATTTGATGTCTATCATCATGACCACAGTAAACACTGGCTGCTGCAAACCATTAAAGACTCGGCCCCCATCTATCGTGATGCACTGATTGCCTCAATCCTGGTGAACTTGTTTGCCCTGGTTTCACCGCTGTTTATCATGAACGTCTACGATAAAGTGGTGCCCAACCTGGCGTTCGAATCACTGTGGGTTCTGGCTATCGGAGCCGGTATTGCTTATCTGTTTGATTTGGTCATGAGGCAGCTGAGAAGTTACCTTATCGATGTTGCCGGTAAGAAAGTCGACATCATAGTCTCATCGCGACTGTTCTATAAGGCAATCGGCATTCCCCTCGAAAACCGCTCGGCCAGTGTCGGTGGCATGGCGCGTCAGTTGGGTGAGTTTGACAGCATCAGGGAGATCCTCACCTCGGCAACAATAACCACGCTGGTTGATCTACCCTTTGCATTATTGTTTGTGTTGATTATCTATCTGGTCGCAGGCGATCTGGCGCTAATCCCCCTTGTCGCCAGTCTAATCATCATCGGCTATACCTTGATTGTCCAACCCAGGCTCAAGACCGCTATTGAGGAAAGCAATAAATTTGCCAGCCTCAAGCATGGCCACTTGATCGAGAGTCTTGCCTCTCTGGAATCCATTAAATCCTATGGGGCAGAAGGCCTGGTACAGAAAGCCTGGCAGCAGATGATAGGTCACACGGCCAATTGGCAGTTACGCTCGAAAAAGCTCTCCAACTCAGTGGCCAATGTCGCCAACTTTGTGGTGCAGCTGACCGTCGTCAGTGTCGTTATTCTAGGGGTTTACCGGGTTGCCGATAATGATATATCCATGGGTGGGATCATTGCTGCTGTGATGCTTGCCAGCAGGGCCGTTGCGCCTATGGCACAGCTGGCTAATTTAATGACCCGAGCCAACCAAACTGCCAGCGCGCTGAGACAGCTGGATCAGATAATGACCCAGGAAGATGAATTTGAAAACAAAGGCCATCTTGTCAGCAAACAACGATTGATGGGCAAGATAGAAGCCGACGACCTCAGCTTCAGTTACCCCGGCTCGGAAAAACCTGTATTGCACCCCTTCGCCTTAAGGATCCGTCCCGGCGAGCGGATAGCCATTATCGGCCGTAACGGCAGCGGCAAGAGTACTCTGGCCAAGCTGTTGGTTGGACTGTTTAAACCCAGCAATGGTAGCCTAAGATACGATGGCATAGACAGCGCCCAGATCCACCCGAGCGATCTACGCCGTAACTTCGGCTATCTGCCACAGGATGTCACCCTGTTCCACGGTTCGGTTCGGGACAATATTCTCTTCGGCACCCGTCAGGTCACAGAACATCAGTTGATCCGAGCCGTACAGCTCTCCGGAGTCAACCTGTTTACCGACTTGGAATCAGAAGGCCTGGATCAACAGGTAGGTGAAGGCGGCCATTCGCTGTCCAGAGGCCAGCGTCAAACCGTGGCCTTGGCCAGAGCCATACTCAATGACCCACCAGTGCTGTTGATGGATGAGCCCACAGCCAGCTTGGATGCCAGAGCCGAGAAGCAATTCATGCGCTCGATGCATAATGTCAGCCGCGACAGAACCTTACTGATCATCACCCATAAGATGCACCTGCTGAATCTGGTAGATCGCATCATAGTGATGGATAGAGGCCACATCATTGCCGATGGTCCCAAAGACAAGGTGCTCGAAAAGCTCAACCAAGGGCTGATGGCAGGAGGCAAGTAATATGAATAAGCACCTGACTTCTGATGACTTGGAAATGGTAGACGATGTCTACGGCGCCATGATGACAGATGCACCCACCAGCCACAGATTGATTATCTGGTCGCTGGCAGCCATGATGCTCTGCTTCCTCACCTGGGCCTATTTTGCATCCCTCGACCGAGTTACCAAGGGCACGGGTAAAGTGATCCCCTCTTCCCAGGTTCAGGTCATCCAAAGTCTGGATGGCGGCATTTTGAAAGAGATGTACGTTCAGGAAGGCATGCTGGTCAAACAAGGTGAGCCCTTGGTACGCATAGACGATACCCGTTTTCGTTCCGATGCCGCCCAGCAGGAGCAAGAGGTCTATAGCCTGCAGGCCAATGTTATTCGCCTTCAGGCCGAACTGAACAGCATCTTTATCTCGGATATGACCAACGACTGGCGCGAACAGCTAAAAATCACCAAGATCCCGCTGGTATTTCCTGCCGAGTTGACAGAAAAAGAACCCGAACTGGTCAGGCGCCAGCAGGAAGAATACGCCGGACGCTTGGATAACCTCAGCAACCAAGTGGAGATCCAGGCAAGACAAATTCAACAACGGCAACAGGAAACCGAAGAGTTAACCTCGAAAATCGGCACCTTGAGTACCAGTTACCGCTTGGTCAGCCGCGAACTGGAACTGACCAAACCTTTGGCACAAAAAGGCATAGTGCCCGAGGTGGAACTCTTGAAACTGGAACGTACAGTTAACGACATTCAAGGCGAGCTGGCGACCCTCAGGGTGATGCGTCCCAAACTCAAGGCCAACATGGATGAGGCGATTCTCAAGCGTCGGGAAGCGGTATTGGTTTATGCCGCCGATTCCCGCGCACAACTCAATGAAATGCAAGCCAAGCTGGCACGCATGAATGAAGCCCAGGTAGGCACCAAGGATAAAGTCAGCAAAGCCGTTATCACCTCACCGGTCAACGGAACCATTAAAACAATAAATATCAACACACTGGGAGGAGTAGTCCAACCTGGTATCGATATTATGGAGATAGTCCCTTCCGAAGACCAACTGCTGATCGAAACCCGAATTTTGCCAAAGGATATCGCCTTCCTGCATCCGGGGCTGCCCGCCATAGTTAAAGTTACTGCCTATGATTTTACCCGTTACGGCGGATTAAAAGGCACTGTGGAACAGATAAGTGCAGACACCACTCAGGATGAAGAAGGCAACAGCTTTTATTTGGTAAAAGTGCGGACCGAAGAGTCCAGTTTAATTAAAGACGATGGCACTGAGATGCCCATTATTCCCGGCATGTTGACCTCTGTTGACGTAATTACCGGGAAAAGAACTGTCCTTGAGTACATACTTAATCCCATTCTAAGAGCCAAAGAAACAGCGTTAAGAGAACGCTAGGCTCATAGTCACAATAAACCTGGAGGGTTTAGCATGAACAAGAAAGTTACTCGGCTGGTGAAACCCAGTGCCTTGGCACTGGCGATTACCGGGCTGATGTTGCCCACGGCAGGGTTTAGTCAGACCCTGGAACAAGCCGTAGCGCAAACATTGGATACCAACCCGGAACTACGACTTGCCTTTAACCGTTTCAAAGCTCGTGAAGAGCAGGTAAACCAGGCGATAGCCGGTTACATGCCAACGGTAGATATTACCGGTGGTTATGGCTATGAATACACAGACAGTCCGGCTACCCGCCGCCGTTTGGCCGGCACCACAGATGATGAAATTGAACTCAAAC
Source organism: Shewanella sp. BJSY2023SW007 (assembly GCF_047314525.1). Taxonomy (NCBI): domain Bacteria; kingdom Pseudomonadati; phylum Pseudomonadota; class Gammaproteobacteria; order Alteromonadales; family Shewanellaceae; genus Shewanella; species Shewanella sp. BJSY2023SW007. The sequence continues at coordinate 7,683 of NZ_JBKORL010000067.1, forward strand.
GGGGCGAATTCGGTGTCAGCATCAAGCAGATGCTGTTCGACGGCTTCTTTACCAGCAGTGAAGTCGACAGGTACAGCTTCGAAGCCAGTGCCGATCAATGGGCGCTGTTTGCCGCTGCTGAAGATATGGCGCTGGATGTTGCCAAGGTCTATATCAACTATATACGTAGCGAGCAGGTGTTGACGCTGGCAGAGAAAAACCTCAAGAGCCACCAGGACATCTACGAGCAAATCAAGCAACGTACCGATTCGGGCTTGGGCTCTACCGCGGATCTGTCACAAATCACGGGTCGTCTAGCTCGCGCCAATGCCAACGTAGTGTCTGCACGCAATAACTTCCTCGATGCCAAGAGTCAGTTTTTCCGCATTACTCATCAGCAACCGGAAGACCTGATAGTACCGGTTCCGGATGCCGATATGTTGCCGGCGGACGTAGACTCCAGTATCAAGATGGCACAGGAGCACCATCCCATTCTCAAATCGGCCGCCAGTGATATCCGCGCCGCCGAATATGAGAAGTCTTCGGCTCAATCCAACTACTATCCCAAGATCACGCTGGAAGTAGAAGGTAACATGAACAACAACCTGGACGGTGAAGACGGCTTTAGCCGGATCGCCAGCCAAAATGTCGGAGGCCACAACAATGACATTCTTGCCATGGTGAGAGTGCGTTACAACCTGTTCGCCGGTGGCCGTGATTTAGCCCGTGAAAAAGAAGCCAGCTACAAGATAGGTGAAGCGAAGGAGATCCGTGAGCGCGCCTATCGTGAAGTGGTTGAAGGCGCCAACCTTGCCTGGAACGCATACGAGTTCCTGGGACCACAGAAGCAATATATTCGCGATCATGTCATTGCAGCCAAGGACACTCAAGTCGCCTACTCACAGCAATTCAACCTGGGTCAGCGTACCCTGCTCGACTTGCTGGATACCGAGAATGAACTGTTTGAAGCCAGAAAAGACTATCTGACCGCCGAGTATGACGAAGTGATTGCCAAATACCGCGTACTCAATGCCACAGGACAACTACTCGACTCGCTTAGAGTCACTCGCCCCGATGTATGGAAAGGGGAGCGTGAATATGAAGGAGGAGTTAAATAATGAAACTCTTTATCACTCTGCTTAGCGTCGCCATACTGGCGGGTTGCTCAATGCGTGACACTGTATCCATGGATCAACCGACGGCTCAGGTCAACGACCTCAATGATCATGACAGAGACGGTGTTATTGAAGCCCGTGAACGCTGCTCAGGCACTGTCGAAGGTGCCAACATTGATAACTATGGTTGTGGTAAGATCAAGCCTATCAATGAACGCTCCGAGTTGAAGATACTTTTTGCCAACGATTCCTTCTACATAGATCCTCAGTATTATGATCAAATTGGTGTCATTGCTGACTTTATGAAGCAATATCCCAGCACCAAGGTGACCATCGAAGGGCACTGTAGCCGTACCGGTAGCTATGATCACAACCTGAAGCTATCGCAAAATCGGGCAAATGCCGTAACCAAAGTGCTGGAAGATCAATTCGGCATTACCGCCGATAGACTAACCGCAGTAGGTTACAGCTACGATAAACCTGTAGATCCAACAGACACTCAGTTGGCCCACAAACGTAACCGCCGGGTTATCGCCGAGGTAACAGGCGAGGATACTATGGCCGATATGAAGTGGAACATCTACACTGTGGATCAAGAAGTGAAATAGGACCTTGATATCCCCATATGACAGGCAGGCTCAACCAGTATTCACTGCTCAGAAGGGTCTGCCATTACACAGTACTGGCATCGACTCTGGCCGTGTCATGCCTGTACGCCGCATCCACCCAACAGCTAGACGCCAACAGCATTACCAAAACGCTGGAATCACGTTATGGCGAGCGGGCTGGCCTCAGGGCCAGAGCCTGGTTCAAGATACTGGACGAGGCACAAGGGTTGGACGATATGGGAAAAATCACCAAGGTAAACAACTTCTTTAACCTGTTTCGCTTTGTAGATGATAGCAAACTCTGGGGGATGGCTAATTACTGGGCCACCCCTTTGGAGTTTATCGGAGTAAATGGCGGTGACTGTGAAGACTTCTCCATCGCCAAATACTTCACGCTGCTGCAGTTGGGCATCCCTGAAGACAAGATGCGCATCACTATGGTTAAAGCAACCAGTGTTAATCAGTACCATATGGTGCTGGCCTATTATGAGACGCCCTCCTCTGTCCCTCTTATTCTGGACAATCTGGATCGCGAGCTCAAACCGGCAACACAACGTGGAGATCTGATCCCCGTATACAGCTTTAACGGTAAACAATTGTGGCTAAACAAAGAGAAAGGACGCGGTGTATTAGCAGGATCATCCGCTCGCTTGGAAAAGTGGAATGACCTGAGACACAGATTAGGGGCTGATCGCTTGCGTCAGCCAAAATTAAAACTGGAGTAGCTACAGCAATGACACTGTTTCGACAGATATACTCGTTACTGTTTGGGCTGTTTCTCTTGGTTGTCGCCAGTGTGGGCTATGTGCAATTCAATGAGACCCAGAACTTTCTAACCGAGCAGATGGAGTCGGACCTCAATAATGTCAGCCATTCATTGGGATTGATGTTGGTTCCGTCACTGGAAGCCGGTGATCTCGCCACCGCAGAAACCATGGTTAATGTCATCTTCGAGGGAGGCTATTACCAACAGGTGAAGCTAACTTGGCTGGTTGATGGCAAACAGCAGGTCTGGAATAACAATATTCGCATCGAAGATGTTCCCCAATGGTTTATCAATCTGGAGATCTTTACCCCTTTGCGTAAAGAAAGCACCATTACTTCAGGTTGGCTGCAACTGGCCAAACTGGAAATTACCGCTCACCCTGGGTTTGGTTATCACGAACTGTGGCGCATTATGAGCCATACCTTAATAGCCTTTTCAATTCTATTTTTGGTCGCCATATTGTTTGCGCGCCTGGGCCTGACATGGATCCTCAGTCCACTGCACTCCATTGCCGAACACGCCAAAAGCATTGCCAAACGGGAATTCGGCCCGGATATGCCGCTGCCTAAAACCCTGGAACTCAGGGATGTAGTCAACGCTTTTAACAGCATGTCAGCCCAACTGAAGAAAATTTTCAGTTCTCTGGATGAAGAAGTCACTGCACTCAGGAAAAAGAATCTGGTGGATCAGGTATCCAACCTGCCTAATCGTCAATATATGATGGGCCGCGTTGGCGGTTGGCTAGGTGAACCCGGCAGCGGCGCTCTGATGATGGTCAAGTTCGACTGGCTCGAAGAAGTCCACAGCAAGTATGGCTATCAGGTAAGAGACGAAACCATCAAGCTGCTTTCAGAAAAACTGCAGCATGAGTTGGGCGAAATCTGTGAATCTGTCATTGCCCGTATCGCCGCCTATGAATTTGCTTTCTTGATCACCAATGTTGAACGTGAACAATTGAGTAAGTATCTACAAACCCTGATCCGTACAACCAACCAGGAAATGGTCAAGGCGGGTTGTAAGCCCAATGAAGATTACGCCATAGGTATTGCCGAACGTATCGGGCAGATGACCAGTTCCGAGCTGCTGGCGCGCTCGGATAACGCCCTGCAAATCGCCCTCAAGGAAGGCAAGGTTTATCACTGGTTGGAGACCAACGAACAGCAGTTGTTCAGTCGTGAGCAGTGGCGCGATAAGCTTACCGACGCAATTAACCGCAAACAATTCCGTTTCCGTTGGCAAGCTGTGCACTATCAAGGATCTGACAATATACTGCAGCGGGAACTTTTCTGTCAGTTGCAAATAGGTGACAAACTGGTGCATGCAGGCCAGTTCATGCCTTATGTCGAGCTTTTGTCTCTGGGTAGCTTGCTCGACCGCTGCCTGATTGAAAAGATCAGTGAAGATGAGTTGTTGGAGAAGAATGCCGAAGCCATTGCGGTTAACCTGACCCATCACAGCATCAGCGATCCCAAGTTCCACGAATGGCTCAATCACTTCCTGCGTAACAGCCGCCACGCAAGTCGTTTGGCCTTTGAGTTACCGGAAGCCGCCATCTATACCGATATCGACGCCTGTCAGGCACTGTGCACCATAATTCGCGACAATGGTGCCAGTATAGGAATAGACCACTTCGGCCGTCAGTTCGGCTCCATGTCTTATCTGCAAAGCCTGCGGCCGGCTTACGTCAAGCTGGACCAATCCTTTGCACAATATGATGAAAACCAGCACAACAGCGAACTGTGCCGCGCACTGGTGAACGTGGCCCGAGGGCTGGAAATCGATGTGATAGTGACAGGTATTCAAGAGAAAGGTCAGTTGGAGCGCTTTACGCCACTCAAGACTCAAGCATACCAAGGCTTTATTTCACCGCCGGTGAATGTTGAGTAACTGACATAGGGCTCCCTCCGGGGAGCCTTTGTTTTAGGCGAAGCCGTCGAGACAGGGAAGCCCCAAGACACTCGTGCCCCCTGAGGATGAAAACAGGAAGGCTTTGAATGCTAAAAACAAAAAGCCCCTGATTTCTCAGGGGCTTAAATGTTTTGGTCGGTGATAGAGGATTCGAACCTCTGACCCTCTGCTCCCAAAGCAGATGCGCTACCAGGCTGCGCTAATCACCGAAATACTGTGTTGCTGAATACTTCCCAGCTTTTACCTGACTTGCAGTCAGATAAATCAAATTTGGTCGGTGATAGAGGATTCGAACCTCTGACCCTCTGCTCCCAAAGCAGATGCGCTACCAGGCTGCGCTAATCACCGAAATACTGTGTTGCTGGTTACCTTTGCAAGTAGAGGGTCACCCTCTGCTCCGCTCTAGTTTCCAAACCGGGATGCGCTACCAATTGCGCTTATCACCGTAAGATTTGAAGCTGACTCGCTTCACGAAAGAAGTGGGGTGACTGATGGGACTTGAACCCACGACAACCGGAATCACAATCCGGGGCTCTACCAACTGAGCTACAATCACCACTGATATTTCTTTCACTGACTGGCGCGTTTGAATCAAACTGGTGCGCCCAGAAGGATTCGAACCCTCGGCCTCACCCTCCGGAGGGGTGCGCTCTATCCAGCTGAGCTATGGGCGCCCGCCGTGTCAGCGCCGCATATAGTAGGAGGATTTCCCCTCCGCGTCTACACCTGATTTGCTTTTTTTCGGTTGTTTGCTCAAGTTTTGACTGAAACAGTACAACAAATATCCGACACCAGCCAAAAAATTGACTTGGATAATACTGTCTTTCGTGTTATTTGTATCCTTTGATTAAAAACCATACAAAGATATCATCATTTTGTTCCTCGGCGGATAACATGTTTAGGGATGACGCTTTCCATCAGCATTCGGCTCTGGAAATCTCAAGATTAAATAAACGAGTTGCCAGACTTAGACGTCTGGCGGCCAAATATAAACGAGCCGAAGCCACCCAAAATGCACTGCTGGAAATCTCCAATATTGCCAACAAGGCTACCTCTATGGAGAACTTCTATCAGGGGATGCACCAGTGCCTCAAACAATTGATCCCGGCCGACAACTTTTATATCTCCCTGCTCGATGCCCAGAAACAACATCTTGAGCTACCATTTTTCTCCGATGAAAAAGACTCACACCCTTCTGAACTCTATCCGGAACAAGAGCTGTCTGAAATTTTGACTCAAGGTCTCACCGGCTATGTGTTGCGAACCGCCACCCCCCTGCTTTGTGACGAACATAAGGCAAAAGAATTGGCCGATGCCGGCGAAATCATGGCTCTAGGTTCATCCTGTCACCAATGGCTTGGGGTGCCCATAATGCAAAATGACAGAGCTATTGGTGTCTTGGCGGTACAGAGCTACAATCCCGCCAGCTCCTACGGCGAGATGGAGCTTGAATTGATGGCTTTTATTAGTCATCACATCGCAGGAGTCATGGAACGGTTACGGCATCATGAGCAACTTGAACAAGCCATCACCCAAAGAACCCAGGAGCTGAGCCAAGCCTATGGCAAACTAAAACAGGAAGTCTATGAGAGACGCCGAGCCGAGAGACTACAAAAGTCCCTGTTTGAGATAACCGAACTATCTTCCTCCAACTTGGATGATCGCGAGTTTTATACCGAGCTGCACCGGGTTCTCTGTCATTTGCTACCAGCCAACAACTGTTACATAGCGCTGCTGGATGAAACCGCAACTAAGCTGCACTTTCCCTTCTATGTTTCTCAACTCAATGATCCCGCCCCCAAGTGTCGTCCCTTGATGGATGGACTGGTGGAATACCTACTCAGGTTAAAACGTCCTGTGTTGCTGGATCAAAGCGATATCCAATCTCTGGTGTGCACCAAAGAGATTTACAGCAAGGCACCTGAACTGAATCAAACACAGAACATGCACCAGTGGATCGGCGTGCCGTTATTTATTCAGGACAAAATTGCCGGTGCCCTGACTATCTATAGTTTCAGCATGCATCAGAACTACCAGTTCAAGGATCTTGAGCTGCTGACTTTTGTGTCGCAGCATATCGCCACGGCCATCGAACGTAAGCTGGCGACAGAGGCGCTGAAACGTAGCAAAGAAGCACTGGAAGAAAAGATTCTGGAACGCACCCGTGAACTGGCCACCACCAACCAAGAGTTACAGAAAGAGATCTGCCAGCGCCGTAAGGCCGAGCAGCAACTGCTACACGACGCCAAACATGATGGCCTGACGGGTCTACCCAATAGGCTGATGTTTATGGAACGATTGAACCAGGCAGTTAAACATAATCGCCGTCATCTACAAGATAAATTCGCACTCTTGTTCGTCGATCTCGACCGTTTCAAATTGATTAACGATACCCTGGGGCATCTGGAAGGCGACAAGTTTCTGGTGGAGACCGCCATTCGCCTGAAGTTTTGTATTCGCGACAATGACACTCTCGCCCGTCTGGGCGGGGATGAATTTGTGATTTTGCTGGACGGGTTACGCACAACCGACGATGCCAAAGAAGTCGCCGAGCGGATCCTCAAAGAACTGTCACGCCCTTATGAGCTGGCCGATAAACAGTTCAACTCAGGCGCCAGTATCGGCATAGCCGTCAGCGGCCATCACAGGGATGACACCAGTGAGTCCATTCTGCGAGATGCCGACACCGCCATGTACATGGCCAAAACCCGCGGCAAGGGTTGCTATGTGGTATTTGATGAAAAATCCCATCAGCAATTGATGCAGGACGTAAGCCTGGAAAATGAGTTGAGAACCGCCCTGGATACCCAGCAAATCCAGCTCAGTTACTTTCCGGTGCAAGACCTCAAGACAGGGCAGCTTCAAGCCCTGGATGTGCGTCTGTATTGGCCCCATCCACAACACGGTAAAATCAAACAACAACAGCTTGCCAACTTGGCAGAGCAAGCCAACTTACAGCTGGAGCTGGACAGATACGCAATAGAAGCGCTGAACAGTGAACTTCCCAAGCTGCAACTCAATTCAGGCACCAAGTTACATCTGGCCATATGTAGCCAGCACCTCAAGCATAAACATGCACTTCGCAGCCTGAAAAACTGCCTGAGAAACTGCCAGTTCACACTTACCGACCTATGTTTGTTCTTCAACGAACAAGCTTTGGCCCGGGATCTGGAAAGCCATATTAACGGCTTTGAGGTACTTAAACGCTTGCAGGTCACTCTGGGGATCACAGGCTATGGCAGTGGTTACAGCCCTTTGGTCAGCCTATCTTTTCTGCCGGTGAATGTGCTGAGACTGGATGCCAGCTTAGTCTCGCATCTGCAAAGCCCACATCATAGACGTTTACTCAAAGCAATAAACCTAAGTGCAGGCGCATTGGAACTCGAATTGGTATTGGATGGCGTCAACACCCAAGAGCAAAAGCAGCAACTGGCACAAATGGGCTTTAACTCAGGCCAGGGACAAGCTCTTGGGAGTCGCTTGAGCGCCGCCGGCAGCAAAGGTAACAGCACCGAAACCATAGATACGGCAACCCAAGTTTGCGCCTAAGCCGTGTTTTGAAACCGGCTCTAACCCTTACTTCTTGAACATATCCCGTAGGTTGGCGATATTGGCCTTGCCGGTTTCCATCCTTTGCTGCTCACTCTGCTGCGGCTTGCGGTTTTCCCAGATAAGGTCGTCCTGAGGCAGTTCCATCAAGAAGCGGCTGGGTTCGCAACGCATGGTTTCACCGAATTGACGTCGCTCACGACAGAGCATAAACCACAGTTCCTTTTGAGCCCGAGTGATGCCAACATAAGCCAGACGCCGCTCTTCATCGACATTGTCTTCATCTATACTGGTTTGATGCGGCAAAATCCGCTCTTCCACTCCCACCATAAACACATAGGGGAACTCCAGCCCCTTGGAGGCGTGCAGCGTCATCAATTGCACCTGATCGCCGCTCTCATCCTCATTGTTTCTTTCCATCATGTCTCTGAGCGTAAGCCTATTGACCACTTCAGGCAGGCTCATGGGCTCATCCAGATCGTCACCGGCCAGCATCTCGGTCACCCAGCGATACAGTTCGGAGATGTTCTTCATCCGCATCTCGGCGGCCTTGGCGCTGGTGCTGGTCTCATAGAGATAATCTTCGTAGTTGATCTTGCGGATCAACTGCTTGATGGCATCAACGCCCTCACCCCGCTGAGCTATTTCACCGGTATCGACGATGAAGCGACCAAACTCATACAGTGATCCCATGGCCGCCGGAGGCAGATGATGATTCAATTCAGGAGCAAAAATCGCCTCGAACATGGAGATATGTTTCTGATTGGCAAAATTCCCGAGTTTTTCCAGGGTTGCCGGGCCAATCCCGCGCTTGGGCAGGTTAACGATACGCAGGAAAGCGTTATCGTCATCCGGATTCACCACCAAGCGCAGATAGGCCATGATGTCCTTGATTTCGGCTCTGGCAAAGAATGAGGTGCCACCGCTGAGCTTATAGGGGATACGGTTGGTCATCAGCGCCCGTTCCAGCAAGCGGGACTGGTGATTCCCGCGATAGAGAATGGCGTATTCCCCATAGCTGGTCTTGCCCATAAACTTGTGACGAATGATTTCGGCCACTACCCGCTCCGCTTCCTGCTCTTCGTTGGCGGCAAACAGTACCCGCAGCGGCTCGCCATAGGCCAGCTCACTGAACAGCGATTTATCATACACATGGGGGTTGTTGGCGATCAGAATATTGGCCGCCCGCAATATTCGCTGACTGGAGCGATAGTTTTGTTCCAGCTTGATAAGCTTGAGCTCGGGAAAATCTTTACCCAGCAGCACCAGGTTTTGCGGCTTGGCACCGCGCCAGGAGTAGATAGACTGGTCGTCATCGCCCACGACAGTAAAACGCGCCCGCTCACCCACCAGCAATTTAACCAGTTCATACTGGCTGGTGTTGGTATCCTGATATTCATCCACCAGCAGGTAACGGATCCGTGCCTGCCAACGGGCCCTGACATCGGTGTTATGCCGCAGCAATAGGGTTGGCAACAGAATAAGGTCGTCAAAGTCCAGCGCATTGTAAGCCTTCATATGCTGGGCATAACGCTGATACAAGAGTGCAAACAGTTGCTCCTGTTCACCCTTGGCTATCTTGCGGGCGTGATCCGGGATCACTAAGCCCCCCTTCCAATTGGAGATCATGGTCGCCAGCGCCCGCAGCAGATCTTTATCCTCCTGCAGTTCGTCCTGAGTTAACTCCTTGAGTAGCGCCAAGGTATCCTGATCATCGAACAGCGAAAAGCCGGCTTTGAGACCTAGAGTCTTGTGTTCACGCTTGATAATTTCCAGCCCCAGAGTATGAAAGGTAGAAATCCACAGCCCTCTGGCTTCCTTGCGCCCCATGGATTGAGCCACCCGCTCTTTCATCTCCCGCGCCGCCTTATTGGTAAAGGTTACTGCGGCAATATGCTTAGCCTGATAACCACACTTCTGCACCAGGTGGGCTATCTTGTTGATAATAACCCGGGTCTTGCCACTACCGGCGCCAGCCAATACCAGGCAGGGACCGGAAACATAATGGACGGCTTCATTCTGGGCAGGATTGAGCTTCATGGGTTATCTATATCTCACACAAGGACACTCTAGAGGCAGGGATCATACCAGAATCAGTGCCAGAGACAGCCCCAAAATCCCATTAGGGATACTTCTTGCAAAGGACTTGGGCCACTTGCTACAAACCACTCCTTGCATCCAGGTTTGTAAGCCGACACAGAGCACACATGGGACGGGTTCGCATCTTCCTTAGGTTAGCCTTGGGTTCAATGCAGCCTATAAGTTACAATCAGTTAAAACCTGCCAGTGGATTAAAGAGATGATCAACCCCAAGAAAATCGAAGAAATGGCCAAACAGCTGAGCGAAAACCTGCCTTCAGGGCTGAAGCAATTTGCCGGTGAGTTTGAAGAACGCAGCAAGCAAGTACTGCAACACCAGTTGCTGAAACTGGATCTGGTCTCCCGGGAAGAGTTTGAAGTCCAGCAGCACGTGTTACTGAAAACCAGAGAAAAATTGGAAGCCCTGCAGGCCAGAGTCGAAGCGCTGGAAGCCAAGGCTGAGCAGGCCGAGTAATATATCTCCCCCCAAGAATAGATAAGGCCGTTCGAAAGCGGCCTTATGTTTTAACACGGCTAAATTAGAGCATATGCCGATAGCCCAGAGTAAAGGCGATATCCGTGCTGTTATCCATGTTGAGGAAGTTTTCAATCACAGTGAACTCTATAGCACTGCGGTCCAAATAATAGCGGTAGCCCAGCACAGCTTCATTTGAAGCTTCAGAGAAGTCATCATCCGCTTCTGTCATTCCTTCGTACCTGTGATACTCCAGCATCCAGCCATGGCGACCGACACGGTATTCATAACCCAGCCCTAACATCAAAGCATTGGACTTATAAGGCATGTCAGACAACACCTCTTCGTCCTCACGGAAACTCAAGCCAAGTGTTGAATGGAAATTATGCCGTCCGTTGCGATAGCTGTAATTCAGCTGCAACGCCTGCTCAAAGTTTTCATTGGCGAAAGGACCGGACCCTACATAGTTGTAATACAGGCTTCCCCCAACGGACAGGCCATGGTGCTCATTCTGCAGCAACTGATACCCGAGATAAATATTGAAGGCATTGTTTAGGGTCTCACCACCAAAATCGCTGATATTCACATTATGTTGCTTGGAGTAGATCTGGTTCTGATTTCGCGGCTGATGGTCGCGACCATTCTGGTCAAAACCGAAAGCATCATGAAACCACATTGTCAGTGAATCCAAATGGTTGTTACCACTGAAACGCCAAGTATAGTTGGCGTCCAACATCCAACGGTCATCGATTTGCCACTTGAGACCACCTGTTAGAGAGTTGTGATAATAGTCAGCCAGATAATCTTCTGTCTCGGCCCAGACACTGGCCATATTACCGGTCAGATACCACTCTTTTTGTCCCTCGGCCATAGAGAAGCCAGAGCGCAACATAGGGGTCAGGCTACTGGACTGCAGAGGAGACTGGGCATAGACCTTGAGCGGCCCATAGTCGTCAAAATCGGCCAGTTCAGCATGCAGGGGCAGACTGAAAAAAATCGGCAACCAACAAGCTTTGGAGAAGTATTTCATAAGAATCATCATACCAATTCACATAGGCGGTTATTTTAAATGACTGCCGCATCGATTCACACTCATTATAGATGATTCAATCATGACCACATTGTCACAATAAATGTGACAGTGAAACCATTCACTTGTCGGCGTTATTCAAGTAAACCTCATTCAATATTGCTCCAATTTGGTATGGCATAATTTTGCCACTATTGATCAGTGACTTGTCATGATATCTCCAGCCAAATCTGCTTTAATGCTGCCACGAGTAGGTTAAAGGAACATACCTCATGATATTTCAAATTATCCTCATACTAATAGCGCTGGCCTTGCTTGGAGCCATAGGTTTCGGGGCTTATCTACTGCTGAAAAGCCTAATGAAGAAACAAAGTAGTCAAACAGCGCTGCCTCAGTTCAAATCCAAATTAACTCTTAAGCTATTTGCAGTAGCCATAGTGGGTCTGTTGTCATTGATCCCGCTAGGAATGATCCAGGATCTCAGCCAGGACAGAGAAAGCCTCTATCGCCAAGTAGTGCGCGAGATCGGCCATACCTGGGGAGATGCCCAAACCTTGGCCGGTCCGGTTTTGGTACTGCCATTTCGCTACGAAGTGATCTCCGACAACAATATCGACGGCAAACAACACCGTAGTCGTCAGGTCTACAGCGATGAACTCTTGATCCTGCCCAAAGGCATGACGCTGGATGCCGGTCTGCAGCACGAATTCCGCCATCGCGGCATCTATCAGTCACTCGTGTATCTGGGACAAGTCAAAGGTCGGGCCAACTTCGAATTGCCCAAGGTCAATATCCCCGGCCTACTCGGCTTTGACTATAACCAGGCCCGGCTGGTGTTTGGCGTTTCAGCCAACCAGGCTATTGAGACTGTCAGTCATTTTAATCTGGCTGGTGAGCAGGGCATCCCCAGCTTGATGTCAGGTACAGGGTTGGATAACACAGGCGGCCTTAGCCGCGGCTTTCATCGCACCATAGCGCTGGATCCGAGCCAAGGTGAATACCAACTGACATTCCAGCTCAGCCTCAGGGGTTCTGAAGGCTTGGAGGTACTGCCACTGGCAGAACTGAGCCAGATAGATATCCATGCCGATTGGCCACATCCCAGCTTCCAGGGTTACCTACCCGCCAGCCGTAATCTCAGCACTGAAGGTTTTGATGCCAACTGGCAAATAAGCCATCTGAGTCGTAACTTTCCTCAGGTGTTCCGAGCCAGTGATGGCCGGGATCTCACAGAGATCAGTGCCAGTGTTACCCTATTCGAACCCGTGACTCACTACGGCAAGATAGAACGTTCGCTCAAGTACGGCATACTCTTTATTTTGCTGACCTACATACTGCTGCTGATCTTCGAGCTGGGTAACAAGTCACGCCTCAGCGCAGTACAGTATCTGATGGTGGGTGGCGCCATGTGCCTCTTCTATCTATTGATGCTGTCGCTGTCGGAACACCTGCTGTTTTTAACCGCTTATCTGGTAGCCGCTGCGGTTCCCCTGCTCAGCATTCCGCTTTATGTCGCCAGCGCCAGTGGCAGTCGGCGCCAGGGAGCTATAGTTGCGGCCATGCTGGCAAGTCTCTACGGTGTACTCTACTCCATACTCCAGCTGGAAGATTATGCCCTCTTGATGGGAACCGGATTACTGGTACTGATAATGATGATACTCATGTACCTCACCCGCCACCAACAAATCGAGGAGTAGTTCCCGCGCGACCTAACGTAAGAGTTGAGCCCAGCAGCAAATATGCAAAGGCGCTCAGATAAACGAATAAATCCACGTTTACCTGAGCGCCTTTCAACTCAAAGCATGAGGTTCATCAGTGACCTAGTATTGCCGTTACAACCCTGTACAAAAAACAGCCTAAAATCACAGTTCCCCCACCGACTGATTTACACCTAGCATCCTTAGTGGTAGAAATTGAACAGTAAACCTACTTTCAACTCTCATTGAGGCATTGATGCTGGAGATTGTAATCATCAGATAATCAGTTAACTGACCTTCCAAGGCCAGTCTGATTATCAATGCGCGTAAATCAAAGGTGGACACTGACAAGTGCCCGCATGTTTTGCTCATGATGATTATCGAGTTTTTCCAGTATGAATATATCCCGTCAGGAACAACGTACCCTGCACGTCCTCGCCAAAGGCGGACGCATTTGTTATTTCCGCGACACTTCAGGTCGCGTCACAGCCGTTGAATGTTATAGCCGCGAAGGGCCTGTTCTTTGCGACTGTACCCTCGCCATTTTCAAAAAGCTCAAAGCCAAAAAACTGATCAAATCTGTCAAAGGTCAACCCTATCGCATAACCACGGCCGGCTTGCACAATGTGCGCGCCCAACTGGACAACCGTTGAGGAAAGAAAGATGAATACACTATTTTCCCGTGACTATATCAACAGCAACATGATGGGCCCCAACGCCCTGCTGCTGGCCGAAGAAGTCTGCCGGTCACTGCAACTGCAACCAGGGATGCGGGTGCTGGACTTGGCCTGTGGCACAGGCATGACTTCCATCTATCTGGCGAAGGCCTTCAACCTCGAAGTCACCGCAATGGATCTTTGGATAGCGGCCGAAGACAACCAGGCAAGATTCAAGGCCGCTGGCCTGGAAGACAGGATCACGGCGGTAAACTTTGACGTAACCCAGATGCGGCCGGGACATGCCCCATTTGCAGAAAACAGTTTCGATGCCGTCTTGTCCATCGATGCCTATCACTACTTTGGTGCCAGTTCAGCGTTTTTTGACACCCACCTCGCCCCTTTCATCAAGCCGGGCGGCCAGGTCGCCATAGTGGTGCCCGGGCTGAAAAAGCCATTTCCGCAGCAGCAAAACGTTGCCCCTGAGCTGGCCCCCTGGTGGCAGCCCGGGATGAACTTTTTCACCGTCGATTGGTGGATGCAACTCTGGCAACAGAGTGCATTTTTACAGTTGAAGCTGTGCGAAGAGAGCGGCCAGTGCACCCAGGCATGGCAGGAGTGGTTGGCATGCGACAACCCTTATGCCGTACGGGATCGCGAGATGATGGCCGCCGAAAACGGCCAATGGTTCAACTTTACCAAAATGACAGGCCGCATACACAAGTAAGCTTTAGAAAAGCAAGGAAATGTATGAATATCAATAAGCTAATCAGCCAGCATTTGCCAATAAGGCTGTTGCCGAACGAAAGCAAAATTCCCTGGAATGATGCCGATTTCAGCCAGCGAATGCTGGAAAACCACCTCTCCCAGGAGCACGATTGGGCCAGTAGAAAACTGGCGGTGATTGAGCGCCAGGTAGATTGGCTCTGCAGCCAGCTGGGGCCTGGCGCACAAGTGCTGGATCTGGGCTGTGGCCCCGGCTTTTACACTCAATTGCTGGCAAAACGCGGTTTTTGCTGCACCGGCGTCGACTTCTCACCAGCCTCTATAACCTACGCCCAACAACAAGCGCAGACGGCTGGACTGAATATCGACTATCAACTGCTGGATGTCAGAAGCTACCGGCCGACCAAGAAGTTTGACTTCATCATGATGACCTTCGGTGAGCTGAATGTTTTCAGCGCAGCGGATGCCAAGAGTTTACTCAAGCATTGTGCAAACTGGCTGATGCCGAATGGCAAACTTCTTGTGGAAGTACACAGCTTTGATGAAGTCAAACGGCAGGGACAGGCAGAGCCAAGCTGGCAAAGGCAGTCACAGGGCCTATTTCTCGATGCTCCCCACCTGCTACTGACGGAGCATGCTTGGGACGAGGCATTCCAAATCAGTTCCACACTGTTTTGGGTGATTGAAGAAAACGGCAAGGTGACGCGATTCGGCAGCCGGATGCAGGCTTGGCAAGATGGGGAATATCTGCAGCTGTTAAACGAGTGCGGCTTCAACAAGATTCAGCAAATAGACACTGCAGTGTGGCCCAGCAGCAATACCTTTGAGGGCAAGCTCTACACACTAATGGCATGCTACAAGGCATAACCTGAGTCCGTTTGAAAGAGGAAGGTGTTAAGGTTTAAGGTACCTTCCTCTTTTTTATTGTTATCAACACCAATACATTTCAGTAGCGCTTTCTAAGCAGTCTCAAGGCGTTGGCAGTTACCAACACAGTTGCGCCTGTATCGGCCATCACCGCCAGCCAGAGGCCGGTGATCCCCAGTAAGCTGGTCACCAGAAAAATCGCCTTCAGCCCCAGCGCCAAGGCTATGTTCTGGCGGATATTGCTCAGGGTTGCCCTGGCCAAGTGGATCATTGCCGCCACCCCTCCCAACTGATTATGGGTCAGGGCCGCATCGGCGGTTTCCAGCGCGGCATCGGTTCCGCCGCCCATGGCAATACCGATACGGGCTCGCTTCATTGCCGGGGCATCATTGATACCATCTCCCGTCATGGCAACATTGCGGTGCTCGGCCAATGCCGCCACCTCAGAAACTTTATCTTCCGGCAGCAGCCCGGCGCGCCAGTCGATGGCCAGCTCCTCGGCAATCGCCTTGGCGGTTCTTGGGTTGTCACCGGTCAGCATTATGCTGTCGATACCGAGATGGCGTAGTTTGGCTATGGCGTCGGCGGCCTCGACGCGCAGCTGATCTCTGAGGGCAATGATGGCCACAGGAAAAAGTGGCTCCTGCTCGGCATCACACAGTACGACCAGGGTTTGCCCCTGCTGCTCCAGTTCTGTGACGCGTTGCAGCAACTCAGGAGCTAAGTTTGGCAACCTTGAAGGGGCCAACAGTCGCCAGTTTTG
The DNA here is from genome assembly GCF_047314525.1 of Shewanella sp. BJSY2023SW007. Classification (NCBI taxonomy): domain Bacteria; kingdom Pseudomonadati; phylum Pseudomonadota; class Gammaproteobacteria; order Alteromonadales; family Shewanellaceae; genus Shewanella; species Shewanella sp. BJSY2023SW007. The sequence continues at coordinate 23,901 of NZ_JBKORL010000067.1, forward strand.
CGAATCGACCCGCCCTTCAACGCCCATACCGGGTAAGGCCCGAATAGCATCTGCGCCTGGCAGTTCCAGCCGCTGCACTTTGGCATGATTGACTATCGCCTGTGCCAGGGGGTGGTGTGAGCCCAATTCAATGGCGGCGGCCACCCTGAGCCACTTGGTCGCATCCTGCGCTGTGAGGCTCTCCACCAGGGTAACTTCAGGTTTACCTTCTGTGAGGGTGCCTGTCTTATCGAAGGCGACGGTATCAACATGTGCCAGTGCTTCCAATGCCGCGCCGCCCTTAATCAAGGCTCCCTGACGGGTTGCGGCCGCCAGCGCAGAGGTTACCGCCGCCGGCGTCGAAATTACCAAGGCGCAGGGACAACCTATCAACAACAGTGTCAAACCACGGTAGATCCATTGCTCCCAAGGCTCGGCGTACAGCAGAGGTGGCAACAGCACAGTCAACAAGGCCAGCAACATGATGGCTGGTGTGTACCAGCGACTGAACTTGTCAATGAATCTCTCTATCGGTGCTCTCTGCCCTTCGGCCTCTTCAATCAAATGCAGGATGCGGTCTATGGCGTTGCTGCCGGGCTCGGAGACAACCTTCATCTTCACCAGCCTGTCGGCTGCCAGACAGCCGGCGGCGACTCGTTCGCCCTTAACCCTTTCTACCGGGATAGATTCTCCCGTAAGGGCGCTTTCATCAAATGCCGCCAAGGCATCGAGCAGTTCGGCATCAGCAGGCAAGCGTGCCCCAGGCGCAACTTCTATGATGTCGCCAGGGCGCAGCTCAGAGGCGGCCACCTCTTGCCTCTGGCCATCATTCAGCCTCAATGCCTTATCCGGCACCAATGCCATCAAGGCGCTGACTCCGGCGCGGGCGCGCCCGGCTGCAAACGATTCAAGCTGCTCACCGAGCATAAACAGAAGCAACACCATGGCCGCCTCGGCCGTTTCGCCCAACAACAAGGCACCTATGGCGGCAACTGTCATCAGGGTTTCAATGGCAAAAGGGGTGCCGCTGCGAATAAGAGCCCAAGCCTTGCGGGCAATAGGCAACAGCCCCCAAACTGTAGCCAGAGTGAACAGGCCGGGGCTGATATTCGCAGGCGCCAGAGCCGCCAGCAGCATTAGCAGCGCCAGTGACAGTGGTTGCCAGTATTTGGGTTGCCAGTATTTGCCAAGCCGGCTCCCCGGGCCGGGTTTTGGTCCTTCCTTACCTGCCTGGGCCTGCTGCTTAAGCTTAAAGCCGGCCCCATGCACAGCATCGACTATGCCTTGGGGCGAAACGCCGGGCGTCAGTTCCACCAGCAGCTTTTCGGTGGCAAATACCACCCTGGCGCTGCAAACGCCGCTCACCCTGGAAACTGCAGTTTCGACTTTACGGGCGCAGCTGGCACAGTCCATACCCAGTATTTGCCACTGATGCTGCTCGCCTTGAGCAAGCCGGACAGTGTTTATTTCGGTAGCCGAGTCGGCCTGATGGGACTCATGATGATCATGGCAACAAGCTGAATGACAGCCAGAATGCTCGTCGGAATGACTGACGGCGTTACCGGCTATTTGGCTATCTGTGCAATTTGCCGGGTCCTTAGCCCTCGCCTTCACAGTCTCGGGAGTGGGTTTGGGATCACAACAGGAATGACTCATAACCGTGCCTCATGCTATGGCTCAAATGATGCCTCGGAACTCAAATGTAACTATCCGGGCTGTTTGTTATTACCAAGGAGTGTAAAGCTTGGAGTAAGCTCCAGAGTCAAGCGGCTAGGCCAAAGTATTTGCCCAGGCCTATAAGCCACTATCAATTAACCAGCCATAATCACTGTGCCGCCCTAGCCTATAACGGCGCTGATTGTCCCATTTACCGCCATCAGTGTTGCGCTTGACCGTCAACCGGCTTCCACCAAAAATGCGCCGGGGATTTAAAGAGCCAGGCGCAGTTTCGCCACAAAGTAACATACGGGTAAAGGCCCAGGACGATACTGAAAGAAACTGCATTGCAAGCCATCTTCTGCACAGCGCAGAGAATAATAGATGGCGCAACTTATACGGCTGAAGCAGGCTAAACCTCTTGTACCAATGTTTATGTGAGCAGGTCCTAACTCCCTGTCAACGCCAGCTTAAGATTGAAGCCAGGTGGCGACTGCGGTTAACATAGTCGGTCGATTTTTCTTTTTATGATCCTGAGGGAGCCCAAGTTGTCCTTGATCCGAGGTTGTCTTGCCTTTAGCGGCTATGTTATCAACACCCTGTTTTGGAGCCTGCCAATTCTGCTGGGCAGCCTGATAAAACTGCTTCCTATCAAGCCGTTGCAACGCTCTTGCAGCCACTTTCTGGACATCTGTGCCAGCGCCTGGATCAGTGTTAACGGCGGCATAGAAAAGCTATTTCATCCGCTGAAGATGCATATAGATGAGCTCCCGGAGCTGTCTGAACAGGAGTGGTATATGGTGGTAGCCAACCACCAGAGCTGGGTTGATATTTTGATCCTGCAGCGACTGCTCAATCGGCGGATCCCTTTTCTCAAGTTCTTCCTGAAAAAAGAGCTGATTTATGTCCCTGTACTTGGGCTGGCCTGGTGGGCGCTGGACTTTCCCTTTATGCGCCGCTACAGCACGGCCGAATTAAAAAAGAACCCCAAACTCAGGGGTAAAGACATTGAAATTACCCGTAAGGCCTGTGCCAAGTTCAAACACAAGCCGGTGAGCGTGATGAACTTTGTCGAAGGTACTCGCTTTCAGCCCAGCAAGCACCAAAAGCAAAACTCACCGTTCAAACACCTGCTCAGACCCAAGGCCGGCGGCATGGCCTTTGCATTGTCGGCCATGGGCGATCAGATCCATAAACTGGTGGATGTCACCATCTATTACCCCGGCAAGATCCCCAGTTTTTGGGACTATATCAGCGGCCGTCTACCTGAGGTTTACCTCCATTTGGAGGTCAAAGAGATAGACTCGGGGATGCGAGGTGACTACGCCAATGATCGCCAGTTCAAACAAGCCTTCCAAGAGCGGCTGAACGCCCTCTGGCAGCACAAGGATGAGGTATTGAAGCGACTGGCCGCCAAGGCAAACCATTCTCAAGGGGACTCCTGATGTTACACTTCCTGCCCGGGCCTGTGCTATTTATTCTCAGCCTGAGCCTGCTGATCATCAACACCGCCGTTTGGGGCTCGCTGGTGTGTATCGGCGGCCTGTTCAAATTGTTGCTGCCCTGGAAGAGTGGCCGTATCGCCATGACCCGATTAATGAACCGTTTCATGTGGGCCTGGGCCAACTGTAATGGCGGCATACTGCACCTGATAGCCAAGGTAGAGTGGGATGTGCAAGGGCTTGAAAGCCTCAAGCCAGATGGTTGGTATCTGCTGATCAGCAACCATCTCAGTGGCTTTGATATTGCTGCGCAGACCTATATCCTACGCAACAACATCCCCATGCTGAAATTCTTTCTCAAGAAAGAGCTGCTGTATGTTCCTATCATGGGCCTGGGTTGCTGGGCGCTGGACATGCCCTTTATGAATCGCACCAGCCCGGAAAAGCTGAAGAAGAACCCCAAGCTCAGGGGCAAGGATCTGCAAACGACCCGGCGCTCCTGCGAAAAATTCAAAGACTTGCCCACCTCCATCATCAACTATGTGGAAGGCAGTCGCTTTACCGAAGACAAACGGCAGCGGCAAAAATCCCCCTACAAGCACCTGCTGCGGCCAAAAGCCGGCGGCATCGCCTTCACCTTGTCAGCCATGGGCGAGCAGTTTGATGCCTTGCTGAATATGACTGTGGTTTATCCCGATGCCCCCAAAGATATTCTCGGCGCCGTGATGCAGGGTAAAGTACACAAAATCGTGGTGCGAATCGAGGCTCTGCCCGTGCCTCAGGTGGATTCTGTCCGCTACTTCAGCGAGCCAGAGTACAGGGTAGAATTTCAACGCTGGCTCAACGACATCTGGCAACAAAAGGATGCCCAAATCGATCAACTACTGGCCGAATACCATCCCGCCGACGACTACCGTAAGCTGGCACAAAAAAGCCACTGACAATGATTGTCCAAGACAAAACAATGCCGGGCCTAAGCCCTGCATTGTTGTTTTAAAACTGAGCATTTCGACTCAAGCACTTTTATCGCATTCAGTCAGATACTTCTCGGCAGCGTCCAACTCAAACTCGCTGAACACTTGAATGCCATGGCGCATCAGCAAGGCGGCGGTCACGCCGTCGCCCTCTATGAGTTGGCGGGAGAAACTGCCATCGTAAATCTTGCCTTTGCCACAGGAAGGACTGCGGGCCTTGAGAATGGCCGCAACCACTTGCTGTTGCTGCGCCTTGGCCAGCGCCAGCTCGGCGCCTCGCTCAAAGGCCTCGGTCACGTCCTCACCGTCACAGGTCAGCACTCCTCCCTGTATCTGTTCGGCCGGTGCTCTGGGTGTTGGTAAACCACCGGCGCACTCGGGGCAGAAAGGCACCAGCCGCCCTTGGGCCTGCCATAGCAGCACTCTGGCATCATTGAGCAAGTTATGACCACCGTCATAGCGTACTTCTTGCCCCAATAAACAGGCGCTTATCAATATCCGATTCGGTTTTGCTGTGTTGATGATTTCTGCGCTCATGCTTTGTCCACTCTTATCACTCTTGCCGCTCTCCTCACTCGGACGACTCGCTACGGGCAACCACCCTCGCCTAATTGGCAGTGACTCATGTTCTCGGTTTAACGGCCCAGGGTCTGGGACACTGCGACGGATAACGAGCTTCCTTCTTTTCCTTGTCTGCCGCTGACAAGGAGCATTCTATCAGTCGCCCATTAAGAAAACTGTTTAAAACAAGATTGTCGACAATAACTGCAATAGCAAGTGTAAACCCATGCTAACAGCAAGTTTTAAAATAATAGCTAAGGCTTTGTTTAATAAAAGCTTAAAGAGCAAATACCAGAAAATATTAGACTTACGTCTAGGTAGGCGGATTGTTGACAATGACCTAGATCACATCTAATGTCGAACCATAGTCAACAATCGAGCGAAACTTAACCAGTGACTCAGGCACCTGTGTTGGACAAAAACAGCGTCGATAAAACCACTTCGGAGAAGAGCAGTACCCTGGTGGATCAGATCCTGGTGCAAATTCAGACCAGCATCATCAAGGGTGAGTTGGCCCCCGGCAGCAAGATCAACGAGCAGGCGCTGGCACTCAAGTACGGTATCAGCCGCGGTCCAACCCGTGAGGCATTGCAACTCCTCGAGCGACAGCGCCTAGTGGTACGCATCCCCCATGTAGGTGCCAGAGTCGCCGCCATGACTGTGGCCGAACTCAACGACCTCTACGAACTGCGCAGCACGCTGGAAGCCATGGCCTGTGAACTGGCCGCCAAACGGATAACCGATGAGCAGCTCAACCAGTTGTGGCAACTGCTGGCCCGTCAGGAAGCGGCGCTGGCAGAAGGCGATACCTATTTTCAGGAAGAGGGTGATGTGGACTTTCACTACCAGATCATCCGCGCCAGCGGTAACAAGCACCTGCAGGAAACCCTGATCGGCGGCTTATATCACCTGCTGAGAATGTATCGCTATCAATGCACCAATAAGAACCGCCCGGTCAAAGCCATCGCCGAGCACAGACGCATAGTCGAAGCCATAGCCCAGCGCGATGCCGAACTGGCCGGCTTGCTGATGCGCCGTCATATCGAACAGGGACGGCGCAATACCGAACTCAGACTCAAACAGCTTCAGGCGGAGCATGCCGCCCTGGACTCAATATAAGGAAGCAAACAGATGACTCGCAGCGCAGGACTCAGATTCCGCCAGGCTCTGGCCAAGGCCAAGCCGCTTCAAATCGTGGGAACCACCAATGCCTATTTCGCCCTGATGGCCGAGCAATCCGGTGTTCAGGCCCTGTACCTTTCCGGTGCCGGTGTCGCCAACGCCTCTTACGGCCTGCCGGATCTCGGCATGACCTCAATGAACGATGTGCTGATCGATGCCAGCCGTATCACATCGGCCACCGAACTGCCGTTGCTGGTCGACATAGACACAGGCTGGGGCGGCGCCTTCAACATTGCCCGCACCATCAAGGAGTTTGAAAAGGCCGGTGTTGCCGCCGTGCATATGGAAGATCAGGTGTCACAGAAGCGCTGCGGTCACAGACCCAACAAGGCCGTGGTCAGCACCGAAGAGATGGTTGACCGTATCAAGGCCGCTGTGGATGCCCGCACAGATGAGAACTTCGTCATCATGGCCCGCACAGACGCGGTTGCCGTGGAAGGACTGGATGCAGGTATCGAACGCGCCCAGGCCTATATCGAGGCGGGTGCCGACATGATCTTTGCCGAGGCGCTGACCGAGCTGGATCAGTACCGTCGATTCAAGGCGGCCGTCAACGCCCCGATCCTGGCCAACATGACCGAATTCGGCAAGACAGAGCTGTTCAACAAGGAACAACTGGCCGAAGCCGGAGCCGACATGGTGCTCTACCCACTGAGCACCTTCCGCGCCGCCAACCTGGCCGCCCTGAAAGTGATGCAGGCACTGATGGCCGACGGTCATCAACGCAATGTGGTCGATGCCATGCAAACCCGTGAAGAGCTGTATAAGTTCCTCGGCTACCACCACTACGAAACCAAGCTCGATGAGCTGTTCAGCCAAAAGTAATGGCTGGATCCAGGGATGATTGACCGGCGCAGACGCGCCGGTTGCAGGGTTTGCCCCATGAAACACCCGGGGTTGCCGCCCTACACTGCGCCCCAGAGCGCTGAAAAAGGCAACCGCATACCAGACCAGCCATGGCTGGCCAACAAATTGACAAGAGTGTAACGGAAGAGGGAATGCATTATGACTGACAAGAAACTGAGCGGCGCCGGATTACGCGGCCAAAGCGCAGGCGAAACTTCACTGAGCACAGTCGGTAAGTCCGGCTCAGGCCTGACCTACCGCGGCTATGACGTTAAAGATCTGGCCGAAAACGTCAGCTTCGAGGAAGTGGCCTATCTGATCCTCTACGGCGAACTGCCCACCGAAACTCAACTGGCGGCCTATCGTCAGAAACTCAAAGGCATGCGCGGCCTACCACAGGCATTGAAAGAAGTGCTGGAGCGGATCCCGGCCGATGCCCACCCCATGGACGTTATGCGTACCGGTTGCTCCATGCTGGGTAACCTGGAAACCGAAAAAGATTTCTCCGAGCAGAGTGAAGTGGCCGACCGTCTGCTGGCGGCATTTCCTTCCATCATCTGTTACTGGTATCGCTACAGCCATGACGGCGTGCGTATAGACACAGAAACCCATGACGACCAGATAGGCGCCCACTTCCTGCACCTGCTGCACGGCGAAGCTCCATCTGCCCTGCATGCCCGGGTTATGGATGTGTCACTGATCCTATACGCCGAGCACGAATTCAACGCCTCTACCTTCACCGCCCGGGTTTGTGCCTCTACCCTGTCTGACATGCATTCCTGCATCACAGGCGCCATTGGCTCACTGCGCGGCCCTCTGCACGGCGGCGCCAACGAGGCGGCGATGGAGCTGATTCAGGATATGCGCGATGAAGACCATGCCCGCGAAGTGCTCAAGGGCAAGCTGGAGCGCAAAGAGAAGATCATGGGCTTTGGTCACGCCATCTACCGTGAGTCTGACCCCCGCAACGTGATCATCAAAGAGTGGTCGGAAAAGCTGGCGCAGGAATATGGTGATGATCGCCTCTATCGCGTTTCTGTCGCCTGTGAAGCCCTGATGTGGGAAGAGAAGAAACTCTTCTGTAACGCCGACTTCTTCCACGCCAGTGCCTATCACTTCATGGGGATCCCCACCAAGCTGTTTACTCCCATCTTCGTTTGCTCCCGCCTCACCGGCTGGGCCGCACACGTGATGGAGCAGCGCGCCAACAACCGCATTATCCGCCCGAGTGCCGACTATGTTGGGGTTGAGCCACGCAAGGTGACGCCTCTCAGCGAGCGTTGATCCCGGCGGCCAAACGGCCGCCCGATGAATGAGCAAGAGCGGGCACCCAAGTGAGCAGGGGCCCGGCTCTTTTTGCAGTTGCTTCTCAGTGGACAGAACTCATGAATACCAATTACCGAATTCCCCTGCCCGGCACCAGCCTCGAGTATTTCGATACCCGCGCCGCAGTCGAGGCCATCAGCCCCGGAGCCTATGCCAAATTGCCCTACACCTCGCGGGTGTTGGCCGAAAACCTGGTACGCCGCGCCGAGCCCGGCAGGCTCAACGACTTCCTCGAACAGATTATCGAACGCAAACGGGATCTGGACTTCCCCTGGTTTCCGGCGCGGGTGGTGTGTCACGACATTCTCGGCCAAACAGCACTGGTTGATTTGGCCGGTCTGCGTGATGCCATCGCCGACAAGGGGGGCGATCCGGCCAAGGTTAACCCTGTGGTGCCGACCCAACTGATTGTGGATCACTCTCTGGCGGTGGAACACCCCGGCTTTGAAGCGGATGCCTTCGAGAAAAACCGCGCCGTTGAAGACAGACGCAACGAAGACAGATTCCACTTTATCAACTGGACCAAGACGGCCTTTAAAAACGTCGATGTGATCCCGCCCGGCAACGGCATCATGCACCAGATCAACCTGGAGAAGATGTCCCCCGTGGTCCAGAGTCGCGACGGCGTAGCCTTCCCGGACACCTGTGTCGGCACCGACAGCCACACGCCACACGTGGATGCCCTTGGGGTGATCGCCATAGGCGTGGGTGGTCTGGAAGCCGAAAGCGTGATGCTCGGCCGCGCTTCCTGGATGCGCCTGCCGGACATAGTCGGCGTCAAGCTGACCGGCAAGGCCGCTCCCGGCATTACCGCCACGGATATAGTGCTGGCGCTGACCGAATTCCTGCGTAAAGAGCGGGTGGTGGGTGCCTATCTGGAATTCTTCGGTGAAGGCGCCGCCAGCCTGACCCTGGGTGACAGGGCAACCATCTCCAACATGACTCCCGAATATGGCGCCACTGCCGCCATGTTCTATATCGATCAGCAAACCATAGATTATCTGCGCCTCACCGGCCGTGATGACGAGCAGGTAGCGCTGGTGGAAAACTATGCCAAGACCACGGGTCTGTGGGCCGACAGCCTCGAAGGCGCCGAATATGAGCGGGTACTGGAGTTCGATCTCTCCTCCGTGGTGCGCAACATGGCCGGTCCTTCCAACCCGCATGCCCGTTTGGCCACCAGCGACTTGGCCGCCAAAGGCATTGCCGGCAAGGTCGAGCAGCAAGAAGGCCTGATGCCGGACGGCGCCGTGATTATCGCCGCCATCACCAGCTGTACCAACACCAGTAACCCACGCAACGTGATTGCCGCCGGCCTTATCGCCCGCAACGCAGTGGAAAAAGGCCTGGTACGCAAGCCTTGGGTCAAGACCTCTCTGGCCCCCGGCTCCAAGGCGGTGGATCTCTATCTGCGCGAGGCTGGGCTATTGCCTTACCTGGAACAGCTGGGCTTTGGCATAGTCGCCTTCGCCTGTACTACATGTAACGGCATGAGCGGCGCGCTCGATCCCAAAATACAACAGGAAGTGATCGACAGAGATCTTTACGCCACCGCGGTATTGTCCGGTAACCGTAACTTCGATGGCCGGATCCACCCCTATGCCAAGCAGGCATTCCTGGCCTCGCCGCCTTTGGTAGTGGCCTACGCCATTGCAGGGACTGTGCGTTTCGACATAGAGAAAGACGCACTCGGCACAGATCAGAACGGCAACGCCGTAACCCTCAAGGACATCTGGCCCAGCGATGAAGAGATAGATGCCATCGTCAAGTCGTCGGTCAAGCCGGAGCAGTTCCGCAAGGTGTATGAGCCCATGTTCAATATCGCCGTGGAATACTGTGATGGGGTCGACCCTCTGTATGACTGGCGCCCAATGAGCACCTATATCCGTCGCCCACCCTACTGGGAAGGCGCCCTGGCCGGTGAACGTGCGCTCAAGGGGATGCGGCCACTGGCGGTATTGGGTGACAACATCACCACGGATCACCTGTCGCCATCGAACGCCATTCTGCCATCCAGCGCCGCCGGTGAATACCTGGCCAAGATGGGCTTGCCGGAGGAAGACTTCAACTCCTACGCCACCCACAGGGGTGACCATCTGACGGCTCAACGGGCCACCTTTGCCAACCCCAAACTGTTCAACGAAATGGTCAAGGACGACAGCGGCAAGGTGATCCAGGGCTCGCTGGCCCGTATCGAGCCCGAAGGGCAACAGGTACGCATGTGGGAAGCGATAGAAACCTACATGGAGCGCAAGCAACCCCTGTGCATCATAGCCGGTAAAGACTATGGCCAGGGCTCCAGCCGTGACTGGGCCGCCAAGGGCGTGCGCCTGGCCGGAGTCGAGGCGATTGTGGCCGAAGGCTTCGAGCGCATTCACAGAACCAACCTGATAGGCATGGGCGTGCTGCCGCTGGAGTTCTTCCCGGGGACCGACAGGCTGACCCTGGGCATAAATGGCACAGAAACCTTCGACGTTCTCGGCGAGCGCACTCCCGGTGCCACTCTGACCCTGTTGCTGCATCGCAGCAATGGCGAAACGGTAGAAGTACCTGTGCGCTGCCGCCTGGATACCGCTGAGGAAGTAACCATCTATGAAGCCGGTGGTGTACTGCAGCGTTTCGCGCAGGACTTCTTGCAGGGCAATGTTTAAGCCGGCCCTTGATGCGTGACCAAGTCGGCCATAGCCAAGGTTATGGCCGACTGATAAGAATATTTATGTCAAAGGATCCAATGCCATGGCATTTAAACCACAGATAAAAATTCCCGCCACCTATATGCGCGGCGGCACCAGTAAGGGAGTGTTCTTCCGTCTGGACGATCTGCCCGAGGCGGCCAGAGTGCCCGGCCCGGCCCGCGACGCCTTGTTGATGCGGGTCATCGGCAGCCCTGACCCCTACGGCAAACACACTGACGGCATGGGCGGCGCGACCTCGAGTACCAGCAAATGCGTGATCATGAATGCCAGCCAGGTTCCCGGTCACGACGTAGACTACCTCTATGGTCAGGTCTCCATAGATAAGCCCTTTGTCGACTGGAGCGGCAACTGCGGCAACCTTTCCACTGCGGCAGGCGCCTTTGCCCTGCATGCCGGTCTGGTTGCTCCGGAACGGGTACCGGAAAACGGCATCTGCGAAGTGCGGATTTGGCAGGCCAATATCGGCAAGACCATTATCGCCAAGGTGCCGGTCAGCGCCGGTGAAGTGCAGGAAACCGGTGACTTTGAGCTCGACGGTGTCACCTTCCCCGCCGCCGAAATTGTGCTGGAATTTATCGACCCTGCCGATGATGGTGAAGACGGCGGCGCCATGTTCCCTACCGGCAAGCTGGTGGATGAGCTGACGGTTCCCACCCAAGTACACCCCAGCGGTAAAATTCAGGCAACGCTGATCAACGCCGGGATCCCGACCATTTTCGTCAATGCCGCCGATCTCGGCTATCAAGGCACCGAGCTGCAGCCGGAGATCAACGGCGATCCCGAGGCGCTGGCTCGCTTTGAGCTGCTTAGGGCACACGGCGCGCTGGCCATGGGGTTGATTAAGGAGCTATCCGAAGCCGAAACCCGCCAACACACTCCCAAGGTAGCGTTTGTAGCCAAACCGCAGGCGCATCAGGTTTCCAGTGGCAAACAGCTGGCCGAAACCGATGTTGACCTCCTGGTTCGCGCCCTGTCCATGGGTAAATTGCACCACGCCATGATGGGCACGGCGGCAGTGGCCATAGGCACGGCTGCGGCTATCCCGGGCACCCTGGTTAACCTGGCGGCCGGCGGCCGTGAGCGCAGCTCGGTACGCTTCGGCCACCCATCCGGCACCTTGAAAGTCGGCGCAGAGGCTGAATTCAAGGACGGTCAGTGGCAGGTGACCAAGGCCATCATGAGTCGCTCGGCGCGCATCCTGATGGAGGGCGTAGTCAGGATACCGGGCAGCAGTTGCTAAAATTCAGTTGAGTTTTGGCTCAAGGCAATCCCCCTGTTAAGTAATTGATCGCCACTTCCCTTTTGTAAAGGCTCCGCTTCCTCCCTTCCGGCGGGGCCTTTTTTCATTCCAATTTGCAACCATGCAATATAAAGTTTGCCAAACAGAGAAAAGAAATCTGTTATAAGTAATACCATTCTGTATTAGGGGGTTACTGACTCTACGAGACTGATGGATGTTTATACAAGGCAAACATTGGAAGGAACCAGGAGATAGGTCAACATTGACCTGCACAGTTTCAACAATGCCTTGGAACACCTGTCAGCTTTACCCCCATAGAGAATGGTTACATTATCACTAACCCAAGCCACCAAAGAAGAGGGTTTCTTGTCGCGGATCTGTTGCTTACTCGCCGCTCTGCTGTTATCTATCAGCCTGTTTGAGCTCAGGGCTGAACCTGTGCCCCAGCTCAAATTTCAGCATGTCAGCAGCATGAATGGCCTTAATCAGAACAGCATCACCAGCCTCTACCAGGACAAGGCCGGTATCTTGTGGATTGGCACCCAGGATGGGCTGCACAGTTACAACGGCATCGACTTTACCCTGTTTCAACATGACCCCTACCACAGCCAGACATTGTCGAATAATCACGTCACCGACATACTGCAGGATGGCCAGGGGCAACTTTGGGTAGGCACCTTCAATGGCGGCTTGAACCGCCTGGATCTACAAACAGGCGTATTCACTCCCATTGGCCGCGACCAGGGGCTCAGCAGCAAAAAAATTAACCGCCTGGCTCTGGTGGGAGACACACTGTGGATCGGTAGCGGCAATGGACTCTACGCCCTGGATACTGACAGCGACGAGTTGCATGAGCTGTCACTGAGGCAAAATATCAGCACAGATATCCAAGTGCTGACCCCCATAGGCAAAGACGCCTTGCTGATTGGCAGCCATAGTGATGGTTTGCTGGTTTTGCGTAATGAGGGACTCAAGCCCCTGCCCTTACCCGATGCCGAACATGGTCATCCGGTACAGGCGCGCCTGAGCGAAGATGGCGCCCTGTGGCTGGCTATTGATGACGCACTCTGGCGTTATCCGCCTGGTTTGAACAACCCGGAGCTTATCTATCGTTTACCAAAACCCAATCGGGGCATTCTCGAATTTATCTTCGACAGCAGAGGTGACATCTGGCTTGGTGGGCAACAGACGGGACTTATCCAACTGCGGCTTAAAGAAGGTCAGTGGCAAGCCAGATACTATCGCTATGATCCATCGGATCCCAACAGCCTCAGTGACAATGATGTCTACAGCCTACTGCAGGACAATAACGGGGTCTTATGGATTGGCAGCCTGTTTTCCGGCATAGACAAGGTGAACCTGGCCCGGCAGTACTTCGAGCATATCTACAACAATCAAAACCCGCTGGAACGCCAGCGGGCCAATAATATCCGCGCTATATTCCGCACTAAAGGCGGCCTGCTATATTTGGGCACAGATAGGGCAGGCTTATTTCATATAACGGCCGAGGGGCGCTTTATTTCCCACCACAACCAGCTTGCGAAGCTGCTCGGCCAGGATGAATCCTTTTTGGATCTCACCATAAGTGCGATTGCCGAAGACAGTCACCAGAGATTGTGGCTGGCCAGCAGTGGCGGCTTGATAAGCCTGAACAAAAGCGGCGAAATGCAGCTCTATCGCCCCCCGGGTAACAAACCCGCTATTCGTGATTTGCTCATCAGTCCAGATGAACATATCTGGCTTGGTGCCGGCAACACCTTATACCATTTCACGCCGGAAACAGGGGGATTCCAAGCTCACTTTGTCAACGAGTATCTTGAAGATGGCCCACAAGAGCAAATGATCCTCAGTCTGAGCACAGCCAATAACGGCATCTGGGTCGGTACCACCAACGGGGCTTATTGGCTGCAACCTGACACAGGTCAACAGCAGATCATCCGCGGTGATCGTCTGGTCAATCCCATGGTGCGGGACATACTCAAAGACAGAGACGGCAATATCTGGTTTGCTACTCACGGCGGTCTCAGCCGCTTGCGTCAGGATGAGCTGCAACACTTCGACCGTAATCAGGGCCTACCGGGCAATACCGTCTATGCCATAGAGCAAGACAAGAGTGGCGACCTTTGGTTCAGCAGTAATTCAGGGATCAGTCGCTTTACCGTCGACAAGGAAAAAGTGCTGACTTTCAATGAACATGAAGGATTGCAGGCGTTGGAGTTCAACGGCAATGTCAGTTGGCAGGACAAAGATGGCAGTATCTGGTTTGGTGGCATCAATGGATTGAACCATTTCTACCCTCAGCAAGTCCCCAAAGTTCGCAAACAACCTAAACTGGCCCTGGCAGGTTACCGCCTGGGCAACAGCTATTTCCCCCGGCTGGACCTTGGTCACGTTCCCGAACTGACGATTCCTTACAGCGAGCAGTTGGTAAGCTTTGAGATCTCAGCACTGGATTTTGCCTATCCCCAACGCCACAGATTCAGCTTTTTTCTTGAAGGCTGGGACAAGAGCTGGCACCCTGCCCAGTCGCTGCACGAGATCAGCTATACCAATTTAGCACCTGGCAACTATCGGCTGTTGGCCCGCCATCAGTTGCAACACAACCCCGAAGGACAGGAACAGCTGCTGTTAAAACTCACAGTGCCGGCCCCCTTTTACCGTACCACTCAGGCTTATCTGTTTTACCTGGCGCTGACACTGATACTCTTTAGCCTCTGGCTAAGGCATTTCCTTTCTCAACGCCGCCTCGAACAGCAAACCCAATCCAACATTCAACTTTCCGAAGAAAGGCTGAAACTGGCGCTCTGGGGCTCGGGTGACCGGATGTGGGACTGGCAGTTGGAAGATGATCGTTTTTTCGTTACCGGCCCTAAACAAGGCTTGGAAGCACCAACGGAAACCAACGCCAGTCGGCAGATGGCACTGGTGCATCCCGATGACAGGCACCAGGTTCAAGCGGCACTGGAGAGCTACCTACAGGGAGATACCGAATTCTTCGAGGCCGAGTATCGTATCAAACTCACCGATGCCAACTGGAGCTGGGTATTGGATCGCGGCAAAATCGTCGAACGCGACCGCAGCGGCAAGCCATTACGCCTGGCGGGGACTTTCACAGATATCAGTATGCGCCGCGGTCAGGAAGAGGCGCTGCGGTTATCGTCCCAGGTGCTGGAAAGCATGAATGAGTCTGTGGTGGTTTGCGATCTCAACTATCGCATAATCTCAATCAATCCGGCGTTTTGCAGCACTACTGGATTCAACGAGCATAAAATCTCCGGCAAGCCTTTCCTGTTCCTGACCCGGGGACTCTACGCCAGAAGCTTCTATCAACAGATAGAGCATCAGTTGCTGAACCAAAAACACTGGTCCGGTGAAGTGCAGATCCGCACCCACAGCAAGCAACCGCTGCTAGTGTGGATGGAAGTCAATCAGGTGCTCAACAGCCAGGGCGAAGCCAGTCATTTCGTGGTGGTATTTACCGATATCACAGACCGCAAACAAGCCGAGGAAGATCTGCGCCTGTTAGCCAACTATGATCAGCTCACCGGTCTGCCCAATCGCACTCTGTTCCAGGACAGACTGGATCATGCCCTGCGCCAGGCGCACCGTAACCGTAACATGGTCGCCCTGCTGTTTCTGGATCTGGACAGGTTCAAACACATTAACGATTCTTTGGGCCATCATGTGGGCGATCAACTGCTGAAAGCGGTCTCCTCCAGACTGACCCAAGCGATAAGAGATGGAGATACAGTTGCCCGTCTGGGTGGTGATGAGTTCATCATCATTCTCGAAGGTCTGCAAAAAACCAAGGCGGCAACCGTCATCGCCGAAAAACTGCTGGCGGCGTTCGAACGGCCCTTCGCACTGGAAGACTTCTGCCTCAATGTTTCACCATCCATAGGCATTAGCCTCTATCCGGATGATGCCGAAGAAGCGCTGGAGCTGCTGAAGTTTGCCGATACCGCCATGTACCATGCCAAGTCGTTGGGCCGCAATAACTTCCAGTTCTATACAGCTAAACTCAACGCCTATGCGGTACGCCATGTGCAGTTGGAAGCCGGGCTGAAACAGGCGCTGGATCGCGATGAATTCTACCTGCTGTACCAGCCTAAGTTCTGTGTCCATACAGGTAAACTCACCGGCATGGAGGCCCTGCTACGTTGGGAAAGCCTGGAGCTTGGGCCTATTTCTCCGGCAGAGTTTATTCCGCTGGCCGAGGAAACCGGCCAGGTCAACGCCATAGGTCAATGGGTACTGCTGAGTGTCTGCAGTCAACTGGAACGCTGGCAAAATCAAGGGCTGGAAGCGGTTCCGATAGCGATCAATATCTCTGCCAAGCAGCTGCAGTCCGACATTATTTCCAGCATAGAAGTGGCTCTTGCCATGCATGGTCTGGCTGCAGATCTACTGGAGATAGAACTGACAGAGTCAGCAGTGATGCAGCAACCGCTGGAATCGGTGGAAATACTCAATCAACTGAAGGGGCTGGGATTAAGCCTGGCGGTTGATGACTTCGGCACCGGCTATTCCAGTCTGGCCTATCTCAAACGCTTCCCGCTGGATACCTTAAAAATTGACCGTGAGTTTGTCCGCGATATCACCAAAGATCCGGACGATGCCGCCATTATCAACGCCATCATAGTCCTGGCCCACAGCCTGGAGTTACAGGTGGTGGCCGAAGGAGTGGAAACCCAGGCTCAACTGAATTTCCTTGCCGCCCAGGGCTGCGATCAGGCTCAGGGCTTCCTGTTGGGACGTCCAATGACAGAAGGACAGGCAGAGGCCTTGCTTAGCCGAAAATAAAATCACCCCATAAAAAAACGCGGCTCAACTGGCCGCGTTTTTGATTAATAGTGGGGTTATTGGCTTATGCCTTTTCCAGCCTGGGCACTTTGCAGACCCAGCCTTGTGGGCCTTGTCTGTGCCCTTTCTGGATTTCGGTGAAGATTCGATAGATGCGACTGACATGTTCACCCACCTTACCATCACCAACGGTGACCACCCGGCCATCTTCAAAAATGTAGGAGCCGACCGGAGAAACCACGGCTGCTGTGCCGAAACCACCGGCTTCGATAATCTCACCCGACTCGACACCGGCGATAAAATCGTCCAGCTTGACCTGCTCCTGGCGGACATCACAGCCAAGCAGTGGCGCCAGCTCAATAATAGACTGCGAGGTGATCGACTTGAGAATGGTATCGGTAAACTCAGGGATGATCACCGTGCCATCCTTGAGAATATGGAAGTGGTTCATCGCCCCGGCTTCTTCGATATATTCATTGGTCGAGTCCAGATACAGCACCTGGGAAGCACCGTGAGCCGCAGCCGCCTTACCGGCACGCAGGGAAGCGGCATAGTTGCCGGCAGCCTTGGAAGCACCGGTACCACCGGATACCGCGCGGTGGAATTCTTTACTGATCAGCAGGCGAATGGCGTTGAGGCTCTCACCATAGTAGGCACCGCTGGGGCTCATCACCACACAGAAGGTGTAGCGGTTAGCCGGGCTGACTGACAATCTGTCTTCGGTAGCAAAAATAAAGGGCCGGATATAGAGGCAAGCCCCTTCCTGCATAGGGAACCAGAGACGGTCGACATCGATAAGAGCGTTGATCGCCTTAAGCTGCATGGCTTCATCAATGTTGGGAATACAGACGATATCGGCAGAGCGGTTCATGCGTTCGGCATTCTTGTTGAGACGGAAGGTATAAATCTCACCGTCTTCATGCATAAAGGCCTTGGCGCCTTCAAAAATACTCTGACCATAATGCAGCGCCATCGCGCCGGGAGCCATCTCAAACGGACCATAGGGGACAATGCGGGGATCCCGCCACTCGCCATCATAATAATCCATCATGAACATATGGTCGGTGCGCAGACGACCAAAGCCAACATTACCTTCAGGACAAAACTGCTCTGAGCGACGCTCTGCGGCGGGCTTTAACTGATACTTGATTTCCATTGCTTACCACCTTGACTATTGTTCAAGCAGACTAGGGAGCACCCGGAATAATGTCAAGAGGACCAAGGTCTGCGGCCAATCAGAGTTCTGTAAAAATTACTGTAAAAAGTAAGGTAAAATTTTGCCATCAAATATCGGCCAACTCCCCCTGAGGTGGTAAGTGGGAAAAATCACCGCCCTCTTCCGGGCTAACCAGAGTAAATAGCCCTGCATCCCTGTGCCGCTTAAGTAAGATATCCACTTCCAAAGTAGCGTCCTCCTTCAGCAGCCTGGATACCGCACCGGCATCAGACTGGAACTCAACCGCACGATAATAACAGCCGCCATCATCAGGGCGTGGCACCAGTTTAAAACCGATTTTCCCCTTAGGCAGGGTCTGCATCTTGGCGGCATCCAGATACAGGGTCAGGCAGTTGCGGCTCAGCTGATTGCGCTGTTTATCCTGCATAAAGCCCTTAGGTAAAATACCCGGCAGATATTGCTCACCACTGAGCAGATAAAAATCAAAATCCTCTATGGCGGCGCCGGTATCGTCCCACACCCGAATCACCAACATGGTGTAACGCTTCTTGGTAGTCCGGCTATAGGTTTGCTGCGCAAGCTCCTGACAGGCCTGACGATAAGCCTCTACCGAGTCGACTTTCAACCAATTAAGAATCGCCTGCACCACAGGTTTGCTGGCGGCGTTTCTACGGCTGACGGAGCGCATGATCCCCATTTTTTCTTTGCTGTGGCTAGCCCTGGGAATAATGCCGAAGCCACTGACAGGAGCCTGAATAAAATTTTCCGGCACCAGCTTGGCCACACAGGCACCATCAAAGCTGTCACATTCCTGAGCCTGCTCCACCAATTGCAACCGAGCATAATTCATATTCGCCGCGGCGACTCGCACGACGCCATCCGAGCCAGGCTCGGCGGTATAAGAGTTGAGATAATCATAGAGGGATGCATCTATGCTTTCGCCGGTCAGCACCAAGGGCCAAAGCCTAGCAGCTTCAAAATCATAATTAAGCCAGGCTTTACTTAAAGAGGCCTGCCCCAGGCTGCCCAGCTCCAACCAGTCGAGGATCTTCTGCCCCGGCTCCAATCCATCGAACCAGGCCTTAATCCTGGCGAGGCGCGACTTGCCAAGCTGTGCCAAGGCAGAGCCGTGGTTGGCCGGTGCCAGCATGATCATATGAGTCACGGGACAAGCCGCCAGCTTTTGGGCTCCGAAGAAAGTCTCCAACCAACAGCGCACAACCGCGGCGCCGGTACTGTGGGTAATCACCGCGAAAGGCTCATCCCCCAGCACTTCACGTCTGGCGGCCTCGAAAGCCAGCGCAACGTCCTCCAGCTTCACCTGATCCTGAAAACTGATGTAACGCCCCAAGTGCAGATGACTCACTTGGAGCTCAGTGTCTGCCAGCTTGGCCAATGCCTGTGGCAAATAGCCGTAGGTCTCTGTGGACGTCACACTCCAGCCGTGTACAAATACCAGTCGCATCCCTTTTCCCTCAGGTTAATAGTTCCATTCCAAACCACAACCCCATCACGGGCTATCAACAATTGCCATTTCTAACATCAAGTTTTTTAACACAAAAAATCAACTTATACGATAAAAAGTCCCTTCCGGCTCTCATTCAGCCAAAGTTCAGCAAAACGGCCCTAACCTGCCGATGAACACAAGTTGACCCGGCTTAAAACAGCCATCCGGACTTTCCCGGATCAAGGAGTAAATTATGAAAATTCAATCTCTAATACTGGCTTCCGCTGCGGCTCTCGCTTTCTCAGCCCCTTCCTTTGCCGCAGACTGGTTTGTCGGCGGCGGTGTCGGCGCGCAGCAAAACGACTACTCTCATAAGCCCACTGATGGAGGCAAGTTCAGCGATGATGATCGCAATGCCGTCTACATGGTGCGCGGCGGAGCCTTCCTGACACCGAACCAACGCCTATACGCCACTTATAGCTACAACAGCGATGACTTCGCCAAGCAGCAGATGGGGCTGGTTTCCTATGACTATCTGGTAGGTTTGGATCAGGACCACAAGCTGAACTGGTTTGTCGGTGCCAGCGCCGGTATTAACCACACTTCACCGGACAGCGGCGCCCTGGGATCAGATAATAATTTTGTCTGGGGTGGTCAGACAGGTCTTGTGTATAAGCTGAGCGACAATCTCAATACCGAGATAGGTTATAGCTACCTGAAGCAGGACTATGACAACAAGATAGACACAGGTAAATATGCGCTGGACAACACCCAGCAACTGTACCTGAGCGTAGACTACCGATTCTAATGACATCCCAGGTCTCTAAAGTTGCATTGATTCAAACGTGCATTTAGTTGACCATTGGAACATGAGATTATCTGGCAAACAGGCATGCCGAATCTTATGAGTGAACAGACCTTCGTATTGCCTAGTGAAGAAGTTCGTACTCAAGTGCTCAGTCAATCAGGTCAGTGTGAGCGACTGGTCAGAGAGCCTGAGCGTAAGATGTTCACTGGTGTCAGTCGCACTCAGTGGTGGATGATGGAACGGCAAGGCTTAGCCCCCAACGGGTCAGGCTGAGCGCCCATTGTGTGGCTTGGCGGCTTTCAGATCTGCTGTGGTGGATTGAGCAGAGAAAAGCCGCTTGAGTAAAGTTAGAGCCCTGTCCCGTGTAGGGTGCAACGTAGTTCACTTAAGCGGAGCTGCCTTGTGATTAACAGGATATCGGGTCTTTGATATTTTTACCGCCCTAGGCCGATTTGGCTTAGGGCGT
>NZ_JBKORL010000068.1:0-105867 GCF_047314525.1 Shewanella sp. BJSY2023SW007
CGCCCTAAGCCAAATCGGCCTAGGGCGGTAAAAATATCAAAGACCCGATACCCTGTTAATCACAAGGCAGCTCCGCTTAAGTGAACTACGTTGCGCATTCAAGCGGGCTTTTTGCTGTTCAAGCCTGCATCGCGGCGTGATAACGCTCGAAGGCCCGTTCGAGGTCGGCAATCAAGTCGTCTGGATCTTCCAAACCTATATGCAGTCTCACCAGGGGCTTGCTGCTGTCCCATTGGGTTGCCGTGCGCAATTTCTCTATGCCGGATATCGCCAGAATAAGGCTCTCGAAGCCACCCCATGAAAATCCCATCTTGAAGTGCTCCATCCCTTCGACGAAGGCGGTCATCGCCTGGCGGTTACCCTCTTTGAGCACGAAGGAAAATAAGCCGTTGGCGGCGCTGAAGTCACGCTGGAAAAACTCGTGACCCGGGCAACTGGCAAACGCCGGGTGGCGCAGGTGATCCACTTCCGGGCGCTGCGCCAGGAAATTGGCCACTTTGAGAGCATTTTTTTCATGTTGCGCCATTCTTACCCCCAGGGTTCTCAGCCCCCTGGCAGCCAGAAAGATATCGTCCGCAGAGGTGCACTGGCCCATGAGATAGCTGTTCTCCCTCAGGGTATCCCAGTGTGCTTCGTTGGCGGTCGCTGTACCCAGCATCACATCCGAGTGACCCACTATGTACTTGGTGGCGGCCTGAATCGAGATATCGACGCCCATCTCAAACGGGCGACAATTGATGGGGGAGGCCCAGGTGTTGTCCAGCATGGTGACCAATTGATGTTCATGGGCGATACGGCACAGGGTCGGCACATCCTGGACTTCCATGGTGATGGAGCCGGGAGACTCCAGAAACAGCACTTTGGTATTGGGGCGGATAAGCTCGCGGATACCGGCGCCAATCAAGGGGTCATAGTAACTGGTTTCAATCCCCAGCCCCTTGAGCAGCTTGTCGCACAGATCCCGGGTAGGCTCGTAGACACTGTCTACCATCAGCAAGTGATCACCGGCCTTCAGAAAAGACAGCAGGGCGCCACTGATGGCCGCAGAGCCTGAAGGGTAGAGTGCTGTGCCAACACCACCTTCGAGTTCGGCAATAGCAGCCTGAAAGGCAAAGTGAGTCGGGGTGCCGCGGCGGCCATAGAACATCTCCCCTTTGGCACGATTGGCCGTGGCGTGGCGCATCTGTTCCATGCTGTCAAATACAACGGTTGATGCTCGAAACACGGGAGGATTGATCACTCCCTTGCTCCACTTTTTGTCCCGGCCGAGTGAGACCAGCTTGGTGGCTTTCTTCATGGATGCAACTCTTGTCTGTGATGGCGGGGCGAGCGCCCGTTTGAGGCATATTAACATTGAATCTTGTCATTGCCAGTGCGGCGGGCTTGAGACTTGTTCAAGTTGGCCGCAGCTTAAAGCAGCGGCAGGCTGACCCGGATTTCGACACCCGAGCCGTCGCTCAGGTTGCTGGCACTGATATGGCCGCCATGGAAGGCGGTGATAAGCCTGGCGATATAAAGTCCCAGTCCCAGATGAGGTTTGGACTGCATCGTTTGCGGCCGCACTGAGACCATGGATTCGAAGATCTGCTCGGTCATGTTTTCCGGCAACAGTGGCCCTTGGTTTTCCACCCTGAGCAGGGCCTGTTTGCCCTGCACCTTGAGGCTGATGCGGATATCGGTATCGGCTTTGCTGAACTCAATGGCGTTGCTGACCAGCTTATCCATCAGCTGGGCGATATATTCAGGCACGCCGCGCATGGTCAAAGGTTCATCCGGCAACACCAGCACGAAACCTTGTTCCTTGTAAGTCATCTGATACCCGGCGACGCAGCCTGCCACAACCTTGGTCAGCGGGAATTCATCTATCTCGGCCTGGGACAGGGACTCCTCGAGCCGGGTGGCTTCGCTCATGTTGGCGAGGATCAGCCACAAGCGGTTGACCCCTTCCTGGGCGCGGTCGACATACTTGGCCGTGTCCTTGTCCAGTTGCTGCAGACTCAAGTGCTCCAATGAGCTGCGCACCACGGCCACCGGGGTTCTCAATTCGTGGGATAGCCGCGAGGACATGTTTTCCAGATAGTGGGTATATTGACCCAGCCGGCTGACGATATTGGCAAAACTGCGCGACAGATCGCCAATTTCATCGCGCACTTTTGAAGGTGGAATGGTGTCGCGAACCCGCCCCTGGCTGTCGATGGCGCGCTCGGCCTGATCCCTGAGTTTGCGAATGCGGCTGGAGATCCCGGAGGCAAACACAAACAGTGCCAGGGTACCCATGGCCATCACGGTCAGGATCACATTGAACAACTTCTCCAGTGCCCGGTTACGCAGGGTACGGATACCATGGGTGGTTTCCTCGGCAACCACGGCGCCCATCACCTTATCGTCAATCCAGATGGGGCTGGCCGCCGCCAACACCACCGCCTTGTTATCCGGTGTCAGGCGCCAGGTGGAGGCCATCTGGCCATTCAGCGCCCGGCGAATATGGCTGCCGCCAAGTTCGGTCGAGTCCTGCAGTGAGTCGATAAAATCCATAGGTGGCTTGGTCAGCACTGTGTAGTAGATGGGGTGTAGATAGTCGTGTTCCAGTTTGCCAAAGAAGCTTTCCGGTTGCCGCTCCTCTTCGACCGAGCGGGTCCAGACACTGGAATCGGCGCGAATATCGCCCGA
The DNA here is from genome assembly GCF_047314525.1 of Shewanella sp. BJSY2023SW007. Classification (NCBI taxonomy): domain Bacteria; kingdom Pseudomonadati; phylum Pseudomonadota; class Gammaproteobacteria; order Alteromonadales; family Shewanellaceae; genus Shewanella; species Shewanella sp. BJSY2023SW007. The sequence goes on from NZ_JBKORL010000068.1 coordinate 2,671, forward strand.
CTTGGCCAGCACCCGGCCATGGACATCCACCACCCAGATCCGCGAGCTGTTATGCCCCATACCTTTGATAATACTTTCAATTTCCGGTGATGGTACCAGAACCGTCCCCAGCTTGTCGGCGCGGTCTGTGGCCGAGGTACCGACTATGGCTTCCAGCCTGCGGCCCTTCTTGTCGTTGACATCATGAATAGCAAAACTGAGTTTACTGCCCACCATCTCCAGCGGCATTCTGAGCTCAATATTGTAACCCTTATCGGTTTTCAACCACTGGCCCTGAATGCGGACCTCTGGTGTCACCGGGGCGCTGAGCGCCGGATTTTCAGGCAACTCGAAGGCGCTGAGCCAGCCATCGCGCTTGTTGGCTATGGTATAACGGCGAAAACGGCCATCCGGGGCCAGGGTGGCGATGGCTAGATAGTCGTTGCGATCCACACTCAGGCTGTTGCGGCCGCGGTAAATCACCTTTGGATCCGTTACCTCGAAAAAGCCGTAAAGGTAGCCGCCATATTTACCGACCATATGGGTAAAGCTCAGCGTTGACTGGCTGTCACTCAAGCGCATCAGGGTATGCTCTTCGCCATAGGTCATGGCGCGATGGCGGTAAGCCTCCCAATCATTGAGGCGGCCATCCAGCTGAATGGGGCCGTTGAGCGGGTAGGCGTAGAGATCGCGGCCCTTTTCCACTTGATTGAGGAAACTGGCCTGGCTGTCGAACAGTCTGGGTCGTTCATGCAGCGCCGTAGCCAGGGCCTGAGTGGTTCCTTCCAGGGTTTTCTCCTGGCCGTGACGCAGATATTTCTCCATCTCCCACACATACTGATAGCCAAGCCAGGGCAGGCACAGCAAAAACAGCGACAGTACCAGGGTCTTGGTTCTGAGGCCTATTGGCGGGTGATAGGAGGGAAACTTCAAGATTCGGGATCCCAGCGATAACCCATGCCGTAGACGGTATCTATGCAGTCAAAGGCAGGATCGGCGGCGATAAACTTACGCCGGATCCGCTTTACATGGGAGGTAATGGTGCTGTCATCGACATAAATCTTGGCTTCCTGCATCAATTCGGTGCGGCTGCGCACATGACCGGGATGTTTGGCCAGGGCGTACACCATCCAGAATTCGGTTACAGTCAGTTCAATCGGCTGCTGTTGCCAATAAACCTGAATTCGGTTGGCATCTATGGTGAGGGCGCCGCGCTCCATCAGGGTGTCGGCCGGAGCGCTGCTGCCGGCGAGTTCGCAGCGGCGAAACAGCGCCGCCAACCGCGCCAGTAAATGGGGAAAACTGACATCTTTGCTCAGGTAGTCATCGGCACCCAGACGCAGGCCACAAACCGTATCGAAGTCGCTGTCTCTGGCGGTGAGAAAAATAATCGGCAGGGTGCCCGACATCGCCCGCAGCGACTGGCACAAGGTAAAGCCACCATCGATTTCATGCTCCAGACCTATGTCAATAATGGCCAGATCCGGTAAGCGGGTGTTGAAGGCCTGCATCGCCTCGGGGCGGTTGGCGTAAGTCTGCACAGAGTAACCCTGTGATTGCAGCACGTCTTTGTAGTTTTCTCTTATTGCAGCTTCATCTTCCACTATGGCAATGCGTTTCATCTGCCTCTTGTTCCTGCCGAGCCGTGAATAGCCGTGACTATACAGGATTTTAGCCGTGAAAAAAGCGATCGCTTCCAATTGCCATTTTGTTGCCACAATTGATAGCCAAAGTGCCATTTTTGCTCCCCAGACTTGCCATTTCAATGGGGTTTAATCATCTCAACGACGAGGAACGCTGCCAACTGGGCAGCAAGCTCTACAAGACAAAAGGAATCGAGATGATGAAAAAGACCCCCATAGCCTCCCTGATCATGGCATCACTGTTGCTGACTTCTTCTCTGGCGCACGCCGACAGCCAGCCAAACTTACCGACTCAGGAGAGAGACCACAACGAAGAGTTGGTTGGCTTTGGTACAGGCGCACTGCTGGGTGCCGTGGTTGGGGGGCCTGTGGGGGCGGTTATCGGTGCCTTCACCGGCGGCATAGTGGGTAAATCTGTGGGCGATGACGAGCAGCTCAAGAGTCAGCAGCAACAGCTTGCCGAGCAAACCGAACAACTGGCGAGTCTCAGTGAGAAGCAGCGAGCGCTGAAGGAGTTATCGTTGCAATACGCCGATGCCCAGAGTCGCCTCAATGCGCTTTCCCGCGACCGGGCTGCTCAGCTCGAAGAGTTGATAGTGGGTATGAATGTGCAGTTTCGTACCGGCACCGCCGAAATCGAACCCCACTTTGCCCTCCAGCTGGACGATTTGGCCTATGCCATGAGCCTGTCGCCTGAGCTGATGTTGGATCTGACCGGTTACGCCGATCGCCGCGGTAATTCTGATTACAACCAGACGCTGTCCGAGCAGCGGGTCGAGGCGGTGAAAAGTTATTTGGTTAGCCAAGGCGTTGCCGAAGAGCGTTTGCAAACCCAGGCTTTTGGCGCCAGTTCACCCCTCAGTGCCAAACAGAGCCGCGAGAGCGACTTCTTTGACCGTCGGGTCACGCTGAAATTGCAGACTCAGGGAGCTGCTCTGGCAGCCAATCAACAAAGCGGTAATTGAGAGGGAGCGGCAAAATGAATATGGATATCCCTCGGCAGGAAAACGAGCAGTTTCAGAGAATGCCCGCCGCCAGTCACAGCGATTCTGATACTTATTTATGCAGGGCCGTTAACGCCCTGCAATTTTCAGGCTTTGCCCTGCTGGCACTGCTGGTGTTCAACCTGGTGAGCTCGGTTGAAGCCTGGGCCGAGAATGGCCCCCAACTTGCCGAAGAGCCTGCAAGTGCGCAGGCTCAGGAAGATACCCTTCAACTGATTGATAATCCGCAATGGCCAGGTGCCGGGGTGCTCGCCTTCGGCGACACCCAGGCCCCGGCACTGGCAACCGAAGTCAGCATGAACATCAGTGGCTGGAGTAACAGAGTCAGCGTCACCCAGTCATTCACCAATGATAGCCAGGAGTGGATCCACGGCCGTTACCTGTTCCCGCTGCCCAATGAGGCGGCGGTGGACAGCATGCAGCTGAGAATAGGTGAGCGGATCATCGAGGGGGTTATTCAACCAAAGGAAGAGGCCAAGCGCACTTTTGAGCAGGCCAAGGCTCAGGGCAAGCGCGCCAGTTTACTGAGTCAGGAGCGGCCCAACCTGTTCACCACTCAGGTGGCTAATTTGGCCCCGGGGGAAACCCTTAAAGTCAGCTTCAGCTACCAGCAAGCATTGGATTACCGTGATGGTCAGTTCAGCCTGCGCTTTCCCATGACCCACACGCCCCGTTATCTGCCTCAAAGCATGCTGCAAAGCTTCAAGGGCGTGGAAGAGGCGGCGCGGTTGTTGAGCCCTGTGATTGAAGCCGCGGGCCTTGAAAAGATGTTCACCGGCGCTGATAGCGAAAGCTCTGAGCCTATAAGCACCCAAGCGCAAAGCGGTGGCCAGGAGAATCGTCTCAGTTTGGATATTATCCTGGATGCTGGTTTTCCCTTGCTGTCGCTGGAATCCCCTTATCATGCTATTTCTCAACAAACCCTGAGTGATGGCCGTATTCGGGTACAGCTGCAACAAGACAATACCAAGGCCGACAGCGACTTTGTGTTGCAATGGCAAGCGGATCCGGGCGCCAAGCCCGCAGCGGCGCTGTTCAGCCAGCAAGGCCAGACCCATACCCCAGCACCTTCTTTAGCGCAGGCCGAAGGCCAAGCAGCCAGGGATGAATACAGTCTATTGATGTTGATGCCTCCACAGAGCAAAGAGGTGGCCAAGCCCTTGCCCAGGGAGCTTATTCTGGTGATAGATACTTCGGGCTCCATGGGGGGAGATGCAATAGTTCAGGCCAAACAGGCATTGCTGTATGCATTGAGCAGTCTCAAATCGGAGGACAGTTTCAATGTTGTTGAATTCAATTCTGCAGTGCAGACCATGGCGGCCAACTCTTTGCCGGCGACGGCCCACAATATAGGTCGGGCACAGCAGTTTATTCGTGCCCTGGAAGCCAACGGTGGTACCGAGATGGCCAAGGCGCTTGAGTTGGCATTGAACAATGATTTTGCCGCTCAAAATAAAGTCGGCACGCAAGGTGAGATTAAGGCGCTCAGGCAAGTGATTTTCATGACGGATGGCGCCGTAGGCAATGAACAGGCGCTGTTTGAACTGATTAAAGACAGGCTCGGCGACAACCGCCTGTTTACCGTAGGCATAGGCAGTGCCCCCAACTCCCACTTTATGCAGCGCGCCGCAGAGCTGGGGCGTGGCAGCTTTACCTATATTGGCAAGATGCAGGAGGTGGAGCAAAAGGTGGTTGCCTTGCTGGAAAAAATCTCCGCTCCCAGGATCACAGATGTGTCGCTGCGCTACCCTGACGGCACAGTGCCGGATTACTGGCCGGCACAAATTCCGGATCTCTATCAGGGTGAGCCGGTATTGGTGAGCATCAAACAGCGTAGCAATGCCCACAAGGCAGTTATCGTATCCGGTCTTATCGATGGCCAATTCTGGCAGCAGGAGCTGGCGCTCAATGCCAAGGCTGATCCCAAAGGGCTGGATCTTATCTGGGCCAGAAAACAGATAGCCGCGCTGGAGCTGGCCAAAGATGCTGCCAACAGTGAACGCATTGAACGCCAGGTCACAGCGCTGTCGCTGAAGTACCACTTGGTCAGTCCGTACACCAGCCTGGTGGCAGTGGATGTCACCCCGGTCAATCCGGACGCCGCGGCGACCCGGGAAGGGCAAGTGGCCAGTCATGCGCCCAAGGGCTGGCAGGGTAAGTTGCCGCAGACCGCCACCGACAGCCGGCTGATGTTGCTGCTGGGGTTGGCAAGTTTGCTGGCGGCGTTGATGCTGGCGGCTTTCCCCAGGGCTTTTGGCCGCCGTGCTTGTGAGGGGGCAGGGCGATGAGCCAGGCTGAGCAGGCCCTGACAGCAGGCGCTATGCCCTCGGTCAATAGGGGGCGTTTTAGCGATATCTGCTCAATAGTGATAGTTGTTCTGGTTGTGGCAGGTTCGGCCATGCTGTTTAAAGGAGGATATATGCAAGCCAAAGCCATGTTCGCCCAGTTTTTGATTGAAAAGGCCTGGGCCAAGAGTCTGACTGACGGCCAGGCACACAAACCCTGGTCCTGGGCCGATACCCACCCCACGGCCAAATTGTGGATAGGCAAGCATGAGCCACTCTATGTGCTGGCCGGGGCCAGTGGCCGTAACCTGGCCTTTGGACCGGCGCAGATGCTTTCGGGAGCCGGCGCCGGAGAGACAGGCAATACCGTGATTGCCGGTCACAGGGATACCCATTTCGCGATCCTGGCCGGGGCCAGGGGGGGGCAGGAGATCCGCTTGCAGGGAATGGATGGCCAGATCCATTTTTATCGAATACGGGCTACCGCAGTCGTGCATGAATCTGAGACACGTTGGTTGATGGGCAGTGATGAGCGGCTATTGACGCTGATCACCTGTTATCCCTTCGACAGCCTGAGCGGCGGCGCCGAGCTTAGATTTGTGGTGCAGGCAGAAGCCTTGCAAACGCTGGCGGTTTCAGCCTGATATCGGCATCACCCGATTGCGGCCCAAACGCTTGGCTTCATAGAGCAAGGTGTCGGCGCGTTCGGTAAGGGATTGGCGGGTATCCAGTTGCTGCCATTCTGCAACCCCGAAGGAGGCGCTGATATTGCTGATGAGCTGGCCCTTGCGCCTGTCTCTGACGCTAACCTTCTCCAGTGCCCGTCTCATGGCTTCGGCCAGTTGGCGGGCCACTCTCAGCTGACTGGTCGGCACCAGAATAGCGAACTCTTCACCACCGAAACGATACAACTTGGTGCCGTCACGGCAACTATCCTGCAGACGCTTGGCCACCGCCTTGAGCACCTGGTCCCCCAAAAGATGCCCATATTCATCGTTGAAACGCTTGAAGTGATCCACATCCACCAGAATAAGGCAGCAGCCCTTGGGTGACTGACTCAACAAGCTCTCGAAGTCGGCATCGAAGGCACGGCGATTAAGGCAGCCGGTGAGGGCATCAAACAATATGTCTTTTTCGGTGTTTTGCAGCTGTAGTCGCAGACTGTCTATCTCTTGTTGGGCTTTGCTCAGTTGCGAGCTCAAATAATCCGTGCTGTTGCGAATATCATCCGAGTCTTTCACCAGGGCTCGGACCATGCCCATCACCTGCTCAAGATCCATGGCGTCCTGATCCAAGCGGCTGATACGGCCAAAGTTACGCTCTATTTTGGCGCGAAAACTGTCGGCATCACAGCTGGTATCCTTGAGTGACTGAGACAGCTCGGTCGCTATCGCCTCCATACTCTGGCGCATATCTCTGACATCCAGTTCCTCTTCCGGAGCCAGATGGTGGCGGTACAGAAGTTCTGCCGTGGAGGGGGGGCAGGTGTTGAACTGGCTGATTGCTTGATCCAGGCCGGCATTGAGTACCGGGTTGCGCTCGCTGACATAGGCATACCAGAGCGCATAGTTGACCGGCGTTGTCGGTATCCGATATTTCAACATCAGGGGTAAGGCTTTTTTCAGGTATTGAGCGGCTTGCTGAAGCAGAGTCATGGCCATAGGGGAGCTCATTGTCGATGTAAAAAACCTATTCAGCTTGACATAAATTAAGCCGCTTGTGGATCCATAGGCTCACGGAATGTCACCTTGTTGCGCCGATTGCCGAATGCTGCCCCGCTGTTACAATGGCTGAACAAAATAGATAATAGTAAGGAATGAAGTCGTGAAATTTACCTCTGTGTGTGGCCTGTTGGCCACATTGTTAACGCCTGCTCTGGCGTTGGCCGCCCCCTTTGAACTGGATGAATCCAGCTATCGCCAGGATGTGAAAACCCTTGCCAGCGATGCTTTTGGAGGCCGTGCGCCTCTGTCGGCCGGTGAACAGCTGACCTTGGATTACCTTACCAAAGCTTTCAAGGAGATGGGGCTTGAGCCCGGGTTTGGCAACAGTTATCTGCAAGCCGTTCCCATGGCCAGGATCAGCGCAGATCAGAATATGCAGCTTAAGTTGGGCTCAATGAGTTTCAGTAACGGCGAGGAGTTTACCGCCCGCACTCAAAGAGTGACACCCAAGGTGGAGCTGCAAGACAGCGAGGTGGTATTTGTCGGCTACGGTATCAATGCCCCGGAATACGGCTGGAATGACTTTGAAGGCCTGGATGTTCGTGGTAAGACGCTGATTGTGCTGGTCAATGATCCCGGCTTTGCCACTCAGGATCCCCAGGTATTCAAGGGCAATGCCATGACTTATTACGGTCGCTGGACCTATAAATATGAAGAAGCGGCCCGCCAGGGCGCTGAAGCCGTGTTTATTGTGCATGAAACTGCGCCCGCCGCTTACGGTTGGGGGGTGGTGCGTAACAGTAACACCAATACCAAGTACACCCTGGTGGATAAAGACAACAACGCATCATCGGTGGGCGTGATGGGGTGGATCCAGCACGATAGCGCCAAGAAGCTGTTCAGCCAGGCGGGTCTGGATTTTGATACCTTGAAGCAACAGGCGGTCAATAAAGGCTTCAAGGCGGTGCCGTTAAAACTCAAGGCCAATCTAACTTTGAACAACAAGATAGAACTGGCGCAATCCCACAATGTGGCGGCCTTGTTGCCTGGAAGTGAACACAAAAATGAATACTTGGTGATGCACGCTCACTGGGATCACCTGGGAAAGACCATTGAAGATGGCAAGGAAGTGGTGCTCAACGGCGCTGTGGACAACGCCTCCGGTGTGGCCGGTGTTCTGGCATTGGCAAAGCATTTCAAACAGCAAAAGGGCATTGATGCCCCGAAACGCTCGATTCTGTTCAGCGCCTTTACTGCCGAGGAAACCGGACTCATTGGTGCCCAGTACTTTGCCGAAAATCCCCCGGTTCCCACCAAGCAGCTGGTGGCATTTCTTAATATAGACGGCATGAATATGGGCAAAGGCGTGGATTACATCCTGCGTTATGGTGAGGGTGTGTCAGAGCTGGAGCAGTATTTGAATGATGCCGCCAAAGGACAGGGACGCAGCGTCAAGGCCGATCCCCGGCCGCAAAATGGCTTGATGTTCCGCTCGGATCATTTCGCTCTGGCCAAGGAAGGGGTACCCGGCTTGCTGTTTATGAGTTTGGGGGATACAGACCCGGATTATATCGCCCATAAATATCATAAGGCAGCCGATGATTATGACCCAAGCTGGAGTCTGGATGGGGTTCAGCAGGACTTGGCCTTGATAAGCGATATTCTGGCGCGGTTGGCCAATAACAATGATTGGCCCAAATGGCTCGAAGACTCGGACTTTAAGAAACGTCGGGCGCAGGATCTGCGCTGAGAAGGACACTTTTAAGCGCAAACCGGGGATCTGTCCCCGGTTTTTATATTGGCCTCAGAAGCGATAGCTGACAGATAACATGGGGCCGATAAAACTATAGTAAATATTGTAGTCGGCTACTTTTACTTCGGCATTGGACGTACTCTGACGCACATCCACATCTACCTTGTAATAGTTGTACGCCACACTGATGTCCCAGTTGTCACTCAGCGCCGTTTTCATGCCTGCTCTGATATCGACCAATGAGCCTTCGAGGTCATCCAGACGCACGGAAAAATATTGGGCATGTAGATTAAGTTGCCAACCGGGTGCCAGCTCATAGTCACCAAAGAGGCCAACATTCGGCAAAGGTGCAGTCACACTCTCATCTACCACTCTGGGAATAGGTTGAGCGCTGCAGATATTGCCGCTGAGTTCTGAAGTGGCACAGGCGCCAATGGAACCCTCAAAGCTGCTGTCAATCAACATAGTGTGCAAGCCGACACTGACCCCTATGTTATAACCGTTGCCTTGAAACAGATCATAGCCATAGCCAATACGAACGATATCAATATTAAGGCTTGTGCCTAACTGGCCTCCGGCCTTGACGTCATAAACAGTATCATCAATCTGGATTTGAAATGGCCTGCTGACTGCTTGAGTTTCGGCGCTGCGATGCAGTTGTTTCCAATCGATATAGATATGGTGTCTGTCGTTGAAGCGATATCCTACTTCAACCAATGGCAGAAACTCATTTTCCGCCAACTGCAGATCCGATTCGAAATCCAATTCGAAATCGTTGCCTAACAAGGGATCTGTGACTTGCATATTGGTGTCGGACTGGGAATAGAAACCACCTATATTCAGACTCCACTCGTCGGCCTGAACAGAGTTGGCCGCGCAGCACAACAGGAGTAGTGTCAACACCAGTTTCGAACCCGGAATGTTAATTAAATGTGTTGTCAACAATGGGGTGATCTCTTTTTATTACTCAGATAATCCAAGTGCCTTCTCAGAGATTCCTTTTCCGGGGTAATTCGGCACATGCGCGGTTTGAGTGCTTTTGGGTTCGCTCTTGGGGCGACACTTCTTGTATTTTCGGATGCTGAAAATCCGCGCGGTTGCAGAGAGTCTAAACCAGAATAGTGTGTTGTGTGAATAAAATGTTTGGAAAGTTATGGTTTTTTATGATCCATAACAAAAAAGCACTCCGTAATGGAGCGCTTCAGTCTTATATTAAAGATCGTGTTCGGATCAGCCCTCGGACTTGCTGCTATCGCTTTTCTTGGAGTCCTTGTTGAACATGCCCAAACGGATACGGATAAAGTGCAGTATTTGTGCTGCAATATCTAGATTGAGGCAGGACTCCAGTCCTTCAAAGCCCGGCGAGGAGTTGGCCTCGCAAATCTTGTAGTGACCATTATCGAACAGCAGATCGATTCCGGCGACATCCAGATCCAAAATATTGGCGGTCTGGGTTGCCAGCCACTCGATTTCAGGTGTGACCGTAAAGGGGCTGGCTGAGCCACCGGCGCTGACATTGGCTTTGAAACTGTCCTCTTGACCGCGTCTTTCGTAGCAACCCGCTACCCGGCCACCTATGGTAAAGACTCGTAAGTCCCGGCCATGGCTGTTGGAGATAAACTCCTGCAAAATGATGTTGGCATTTTTATTGGTGGCTTCGATAAGCTGCATCAGATCATCGAACTCCCGCGCCTTGTGTGACAGAAACACGCCGCTGCCTTGCGAGCCGGACAGTGTCTTGATCACCACAGGGAAACCCAAATGACGTTCAACCAAGTCAACATCAACCGGGAATTTCACCAGCATGGTCTTGGGCGTTGGCAGATTCTTTTCAGCCAACAGTTGCTGGGAAAATAGCTTGTCCTTAACGGTTTCTATCGCCTTGGAAGAGTTAAGGCAATAAACGCCAAGACGCTCCAGGTGGCGGATAATCGCCAAGGCAAAATAGGTGGTACCCGAGCCCATACGGGGAATAATAAAATCGGGCAACTCTACTGGTTGCCCGTTCAGTAAAATACTCTTGTTGTCCTCTCGGGTCACAGTGAGGTCAAACTCATCGGGAGCATAGACCTCAAGTTCGATATTGTCGGCCTTGGCGGCCTCCAACAATCGGTTAATCTCATACAATTCAGGTTTTAGCTGAGTCGCGGTCTCTTTATATAAAATCCAACCACGCATTTAGTCGCAAACCCTAATTTTCATTGGTCATCCTCTAGTTCAGGCTCATCCTGAACATCGTCATCTATCATATCGTCAAGATACTCAGCATCGGCCTTTTTCACCAAATTGGTACCGACAACTGCGTAGAAAGGCTTCCCAGAAGCCAACTTGACATACTTTACCCAGATCTTTTCCAACAAGCTACCAGGAGCGGAATTTCCGCGGACAACTTCAACAAAATGACTCTCCTCCGGATTCCGGGGAGCTTGGCGTCCCTCTGCCAGAGCCTGCATGGCAACGCCATGTTTTTCGAGTAATTCTGCTTCGTTGTATGTAAAATCCCCGCTGCGGCGAAAGCCCTTGGGGAAGTTTTTGTCGTCATAGAAACGGCGTTCGCTGACAAAACTCTCATTGGCGGCTTGTTGCATAGATGCACTTTGCAGTGCCGATGGTGAAGGAGTCGTGGTCAACATGGCGATATTCCTTACAAAATGGTTCTTGAGGAGATTTGCAAGCAGAGTATTGGCTAGTATGATTGATTTATAAATCAAAAAAATTTGTCTATGACGATAAAGAATTTTTTATGGACACGGATTTACTCAAAACATTTCTGGAAGTTTCCCATACCCGCCATTTTGGGAAGGCCGCCGAGAACCTCTATCTGACCCGCAGCGCAGTATCTTTCAGGGTGAAGCAGCTGGAGAGTATTCTCGGCGTCGAGTTGTTTGAGCGGCAGCGAAACAACATACAACCGACCCCGGCCGGGGTACGGATGCTGGCGCATGCCGAAGCGGTACTGACCGCCTGGGAGCGGGCCAAACAGGATATCTCCTTGAGTGAGCACCAGTCGGTACAATTGGTTATCGGTGCGGCGCCCAATATCTGGGACGCTTATCTGCAGGGATATATGCAGGGCTTACATCAGGGGCTTGCCGGAGTGGCGCTACGCACCGAAATTCTGGCGCCGGCGGCGATGACCAAACAGTTGATGGACCGAACGCTGGATCTGGCCATTGCCTTCGATCCCCCTAAGCTGGAAGAGTTTGAGCTATTGCAGATAGGAGAGGTGTCTCTGCATCTGGTGAGCACAGAGGCGGCTACCTCAGTCGATGAACTGACGGACAGGCATTATATCAAGGTCGATTGGGGCACGGCGTTTAATATTCAACATGCCAGAGACTATGCCGAGTTGCCCATTCCTGTACTGCACACCGGCTCTGCCCGCATTGCGCTGGACTTTCTGCTCAATAATGGCGGCAGTGCATTTTTGCCGCAAAACATGATTGAACCTTATCTGGCGAAAGGTGAGCTGTTTGTGATTGATGATAAAACACCGCTCAGGCGCAATGTCTATGTAGCCTACTTGCCGGGCAACGACCGCCTGGAGCAGATACTGCAAGCGGTCAACTATCTCAGAAGTCAGTTCTAAGCCTCTCCGGGGCATTGAGCGCTTTGGCTTGAAGCCCCGGTTTCCTTACTTATGCATTCAATATTCCAAAGCATGCATTCAACATACCAAAGCGCTTTAGAACACCAAAGGCCAGATAACCACGGCCCAGGTCAGGCCGCATAAACACAGGCTGATAAAGACTGCCGCCGAGGCAATATCTTTGGCCTGGCCGCTCAAGGGATGAATTTCATCGCCCACTCTGTCGACCACGGCTTCAATGGCTGAATTCAATAGTTCGGTAATAATGACGATAAATACTGTCGTTATCAGCAATAATTTTTCTGTCTTGGCCACATCCAGATATAACGCCAGCGGGATCATTAACAATGCCAGTACGGCTTCCTGACGAAAGGCGGCTTCATGTTTCCAGGCTGAGTTCAGTCCTTTCATGGAAAAGCCGGTGGCGCGAAAAATGCGTTTCAGTCCGTGATTGTTGGCGGGTTTCATATTTTCTCAATTCTTGATCTGTGGCTATGGCGGGTTGCTGTATAAAGACCCGCTGAACCGTGAAAGGTTCCTGGGTTAATGGGGTTGAAACAGGTCGCTGCCTTTATTGACCTTGCGTTGGTCACGAGCCACTCATTGAGTATTGGTGACGCTTAGGGAAGGTGCGGCGGTATTATAGCAGCTCATCTTGCCGCTGATATAGCTGTTACTTCACCCACCAAGGGTGTTTGGCCGTTATTATGCCATGGTGGAAGGTTTGGCAAAGGGGGGAGGGCCGTTTCGATAATCGTTACACTTGTTGTCACCATAATCGCCACGACTTTCTATACTCTTTATAGTTTTGGTCTCTGCTATAGGATGTAGCAGGCAATTGGCCGACAGCCAGGGAGGGCTTATGCAATATCCGCAATCTTTAACGACAACAGCATACCTTAAATGTTTTCCTGCCATATTGTTACTGCTGCAAACTTTTCTGCTGGCTTTGTCTTTTTTGCTCTCGTTTCCGGCTGCCGGCGATAGAGAATTACCGGCCCCTGAGCTGGCCGGACGTTGGCAACAACATAAGGTAGATATCAAGGATTTCCTTGTCAGTGAAAAACTTGATGGTGTCCGCGCCAGATGGGACGGCAGGCGTTTGTTGAGCCGCTCGGGCAGAGTCATTCCTGCACCAATTTGGTTTGTGAAGGACTTTCCTGACGTGGCACTCGAAGGAGAGCTTTGGGGTGGCTATCACAGCTTTGATACTGCATCGCTGCTGGCCAGAGGTTTAGGCGAAGCAGACTCCTGGCGCCAGCTGGGTTTTTATCTGTTCGATGCCCCCGGGCTTAAAATGGCTTTTGCCGAACGTTATCAGGCGTTCAAGCAGTATCACCAACTGACCCCTTATCTCTATGTCATCGAGCAGCGGCGTCTGAGCAGCACGCAAGAGTTACATCTGTGGTTACAACAGGTGGTGGCCAAAGGGGGCGAAGGCCTGATGGCGCACCGCATCGATGCCATGTATCTGGCGGGGCGCAGTGATGCCTTGTTAAAACTCAAACCTGTGGAAGATGCCGAGGCGCGAGTGCTGGCGATACTTCCGGGAAAAGGCAAGTATCAAGGCATGATGGGCGCCTTGCTGGTGGAAACCGAGGCTGGGGTAAGCTTTCGCCTGGGGACAGGTTTCACCGATGCCGAGAGGGCTTCACCACCGCTTCCCGGAACCTGGGTAACCTTTGCTTTCTCCGGGTGGACCTCGGGCGGCAAGCCTAGGTTTGCCCGCTTCCTTAGGGTAAGATCCGACTATCAACTCAGTTTCCCGGCAGAGGCTATTGAGGCAAAAGTCTCTGCAGCCGACCCGGCTGCAGAACGCAATCCTGCCGTGTCAGTCAACAAGGAACCTTAAGGTGGAATTTCAAAGTGTGCCAAGTGTCAGCGAGGGCGAAATTAACCGTATCTTGATGGTTTGTATGGGCAATATCTGCCGCTCACCAAGTGCTGAAGCTGTGGCCCGGGCCAAGGCTCAGGCCATGGGACTGACACTGGAGTTGGATTCTGCCGGCACCATAGGATATCACTCAGGGGAGTCGCCGGACAGGCGCGCCCGCGCCGCCGGAGAGCGGCGTGGACTGGACTTTTCAGGGATCAAAGCCAGGCAGGTGTGCGCGCGGGACTTTGCTCATTTCGATCTTATTCTGGCGGCCGATCGTGAGAATCTTCAGGCCCTAGATGAGGCTTGTCCGCAGATTTACAAACACAAGCTGGCCTTGATGCTGGACTTTGCCGATACTCCGATCAGGGAAGTCCCGGATCCTTACTATGGTGGCGACAGCGGATTTGAGCAGGTTTTGGATCTGTTGGAGTTGAGTATTGCCGGGCTGTTTGCCAGGATCCAGGCCGCCAGGCCCAGGAGTATCCCGCCCACGCGGTGAGCGGTTCTGCAAAGGACTAACATTAAGCTTATGCGGAATTTAGTTGGATAATTGGTCGGATAAGTGACAAACAAAAACAGGCCACGATTTGTGGCCCGTTTCCGTTAAGCTTGCTTCTTGAGGGAAGCTTAACCCTGATGGCGTTTGCCGGAGCGCTTCAGCCTGTCGGCTTCTTTCTTTGCCTGCTTCAGGGCTTCTTTCTCTGCCAGCAGCTTGGCCACTTCCGCCTCTTCGGCCTGGGCCATTTCCGGCGTTTCCAGTGACAGCTGACCGATTTTCCCAGAGCGGAACTCATGCAGCAGCAGTTCCGAGGCCTTGTGCAAATCGATATGACCGCCGCTTCTGAGGGCGCCGCGCCTGCGGCCTATCTCTTCGAGCAGTTCAATATCTGTGGCGGGCAGGGAGGTGAGCTTATAACGCTCCATCATCGCCTCCGGGTAGGCATGCAGGAAATAAGCTGCGGCAAACAGGGCCACATCCTCATACTCCATGGCGGTGTCCTTGATGGCACCTGTGACCGCCAGGCGATAACCCGAGGCTTCATTGTCCACCTTGGGCCAAAGGATCCCCGGCGTGTCGGATAGCACTATGCCGTTTTTAAGGTTGATCCTTTGCTGCGCCTTGGTTACCGCAGGTTCATTACCTGTCTTGGCAATCACCCGACCGGCCAGGGTGTTGATGATGGTGGACTTGCCCACATTGGGGATGCCCATGATCATGGTGCGAATATCCTTGAGCGCACCTTCGCTTACGGGGACCAGTTTGCGGCACAGCTCGGGGATCTTTCTGACCATGGCAGGTTGCAGGGTAGTGATGGCTTGTGCCCGTACTCCTTGTTCCTGCTCCAGGTACTCAATCCAGCGATTGGTTATCTCGGGATCGGCCAGATCAGACTTATTCAGCAACTTGATACAAGGCTTGTCCTGGCGCAGCTTGGCCACCATGGGGTTTTCACTGCTGTAGGGTATTCGGGCGTCCAGCACTTCGATCACCAGATCTATCTGAGGCATCACCTCTTCTATCTCTTTGCGGGCCTTGTGCATGTGTCCCGGATACCATTGAATCGCCATCTATTGCTTATCCTGCTGAAAACTGAAAAAGAGCGCTATTGTAGCATTCCGAACTGAAAAAAGCGCCCGCAGGCGCTAGATAACCCCAAGTTCGCGCAGGCGCTCCATCAGGTAGCTGTCGGCGGTATAGCGCTCTGACAGTACAACGTCGGGGCGAGGGTGCAGGAACAGCGGCAGTGAGATCCGCGACTTGCTCATATCGGCGCCTTCCGGGTTGATCACCCTATGAGTGGTCGATGGGAAGTAACCGGCGGAAGCCTCCTGAAGCATATCGCCTATGTTAATGATAAGGTTGCCAAAATCGCTGGGAACATCCAGCCATTCCCCGTCGAGGCTCTGCACCTGCAGCCCGGGCTCGTTGGCGGCGGGCAATACGGTAAGCAGGTTGATATCTTCATGGGCGGCGGCGCGAATGGCGCCCGGGGTCTCATCGCCAGTCATTGGCGGATAATGCAGTACCCGCAGCAGCGTCTTGTGGCTATTGGCTATCATTTGCGACAGCTCAGTGCGGTAGTTGGCTGCCACCTCGGCAGGCGAGTGCGCCACGACCCAGTCCAGGAGCTCGGCGGCCAGCGCATTGGCTTCTTGGTAGTAGGTGAGGATATTGTCCTGCAATTGCTCAGGAATGCGGCCCCAGGGGTAGACGTGAAAGTACTCTTTGATGTCTTTGACCGTATGGCCTTTGGCGGTTTCTGAAATGCTCGCCGGAAAGAAACCATCCTGGGTTTCCGGCTTGAACATGAAGGCCTGCTTTTCTTCACTGTTGAAGAACTCCTGCCAGTCGCGGTAGATATCCTGCACCAAGTGTTGTGAAATAGGGTGGTTGCGCAACACGCCAAAGCCGGTGCTGCGCAGGGATTCTACAAAGCGCTCGGCAGCATCTGCGGCGCGATAGTCTATGGTTTCCAGTTTCATCATCATCTTTCTTGGTTATTTTTTATTGACCCGATACTCGTGTCTCTATGGACATTTTGTTGGCAGTCGGGTGACCCGGGCGCAAGTCTACCTTGATGTCTTTATAGGGGTAACGTAAAGTGATCCAAGTCACTTTTATGGCTCTGTGTAACTAGAGTGAAGGGTAACCGCTGCAATTTGGGTCTTATGGGTTACGCAGAGTAATCGAGGAGCGTTAAATGAAACCCCTGAACGAGTTTGAGCGTTATGTCATAGAGGAAAAAGGCACAGAGCGCCCTTTCAGTGGAGAGCTGTATCAACACAATGCCAAGGGGCGATATCTGTGCCGTAAATGCGGTGCCCCCTTGTATTTGTCCGAGCATAAATTCAATGCCCATTGTGGCTGGCCCGCCTTTGATGATGAAATCTTTGGTGCTGTCACCCGGATACCCGACGCCGATGGTCGCAGAACCGAAATAGTCTGCAGTCAATGTGGTGGTCATCTGGGACATGTGTTTGAAGGAGAGGGGTTAACGCCCAAGAACTTGCGACATTGCGTCAATTCTGTCTCCATGGTATTTGAGGCCATAGATGATGCCGAGGCTTTGCAGCCGGCAACTGAAAAGTGTTTGGAGACGGCCACCCTGGGCGGCGGCTGTTTTTGGTGTTCAGAAGCGGTATTTTTAAGCTTGTCCGGGGTTACGCAAGTGACTTCCGGCTATGCCGGCGGCGCGGCAAAAGATGCCAACTACAAGGCGGTATGCAGCGGCGCAACCGGCCATGCCGAAGTGGTGCAGATAGTTTTTGACCCCACTGTCATCAGCTATGCCGAGCTGTTGGAGGTGTTCTTTGCCAGTCATGATCCCACCACCTTGAATCGCCAAGGCAACGATGTGGGGCCTCAGTATCGTTCGGTGATTTTCGCGCACTCGGATAAGCAGATTGAGACGGCATCCTCCATGATTAAGGCGCTGGATGAGGAAGGCTTATTCGGCGCACCGATAGTGACAGAGTTGACCGCCTTTGATGGTTTCTATCCGGCGGAGGACTATCATAACGACTATTTTGCGCTCCATGGTGAGCAGCCCTATTGTGCCTTGGTGATTAAACCCAAGCTGGATAAGGTGCGGGAACGTTTCAGTGCCAAGCTGAAGTAGAATATAAAAACGGCAAGCCTCAGCTTGCCGTTTTTATATGGTCTGGACAGTGTTAATTTACGAGTCCAACTTGTCGTCGGCAATCTTGTATCTGGGATCTTCAATCAGATTGACTTCCACCAGATCGCCGGCCTTGTGCAGCAACTGTTTGCAGTCGTTGGAAAGATGACGAAGATGCAGGCGTTTGCCTTGATTCACATAGCGCTCGGCCAAGGTGTCTATGGCATCCAGAGCCGAGTGGTCACAGACCCGGGATGACTGGAAGTCGACCACGACATCCTTGGGGTCATTGTTGGCATCGAACAACTCAAGGAACGAAGCCGCCGAGCCGAAAAACAGTGGGCCATTGAGACGGTAAACCGCCCAACCGTTGGCATCTATGCTCTTTTGAGCACTGATTTGTTTGGCATGCTCCCAGGCAAATACCAGCGCAGATACTATCACCCCGACAAATACCGCAATCGCCAGATCGGTAAATACCGTCACCACAGTCACCAGCACAATAACAAAGGCATCGTGCTTGGGCACCTTACGCATCACTTTAAAGCTGGCCCACTCAAAGGTTCCCAGCACCACCATAAACATGACCCCGACCAAGGCGGCCAGCGGGATCATCTCGATAAAGGCGGCGGCAAACAGAATAAAGCACAGCAAGGTGAGAGCGGCGGTGATCCCGGAAAGACGACCGCGGCCCCCTGAGTTGATGTTAATCATCGACTGACCAATCATGGCGCAGCCACCCATGGCACCGAAAAAGCCACTGGTGACGTTACCCACGCCTTGGCCGACACATTCCTTGTTGCCACGGCCGCGGGTCTGGGTCATCTCATCGACCACAGTCAGAGTCAGCAGAGACTCAATCAGGCCAACAGCAGCCAGGATAACGGCATAGGGCGCTATGATATAAAGGGTTTCCAGGTTGAAGGGCACGGCCGGAATGGCAAAGCTTGGCAGTGTGCCGGCGATAGTTGCCTCAGGATTACCGCTCATATTGCGCAAATAATCGAGCACGTTGCGGGTATCCAAATCCAGGCCTACCACCAGAGCGGTTACTGCCAGTATGGCCACCAGGGATGAAGGCACGGCTGTGGTCAGTTTAGGCAGAAAATGTATGATGGCCATCGTCATGGCTATCAGCGCCAGCATCAGCCAGATATCTGCACCGGGCAACCAGGCCATCTCCTCTTCGCCGACTTTGACTTGAAATTGCCCCAGTTGCGCCAGGAATATCACTATGGCCAGGCCGTTGACGAAGCCTATCATCACAGGATAAGGCACTATGCGGATGAACTTGCCAAGACGCAGTGCTCCGGCGGTAATTTGAATTACCCCGGCCAGCACCACGGCAGCAAACAGATAGCTGACGCCGTGAGACACCACCAGGCTGGTCATGACCACGGCCATCGCGCCGGTGGCGCCTGAGATCATGCCGGGACGGCCGCCGATGAGGGCCGTGATCAGTCCCATGATAAAGGCGGCATAAAGGCCCACCATAGGTTCTACTTTAGCAACGAAGGCAAAGGCTACCGCTTCGGGCACCAGCGCCATAGCAACCGTTAGGCCGGAGAGTATATCCGCCTTGTGACTGCTGGTTTTATGGCGTATCAGTTCAAACATTCAGCTTGGGATCCCATCTTGAGGGTTAAAAACAAAGTTGCGCATACTAGCAAAATTTCTGTTGTGACAGAAGTGTGAAGCAGATCAAAATAAAAAAACCATGCCCGAGGGCATGGTTTTTTCTCAGCAACACTTAGGTTCAGGGACGGGCCATATCTGACTCGGCGCTGTTACCATGGCTCTTGCGTGGCGCGGTTTCGCCATTGGCCTGATACTCACGGCCTTTGGGCACTTCAACTTGAGCACGTTGATCCACCTGTGGCTTGGTTGTATCTGAGCCAACCATAGTGCTGAAGCGACTGACTCTTGCTGCGGCGCTTGCCTGGGTTGTTGCAGGTGTTGCTGCCGAGCTTTCCTTGGCTTCATTGCTTGACTGGCGCGCAGGGCGGCTGATAGCAGCCGGCTTGGCCATAGGGGCTGAGGCGGCGACGCTTGCCGATGCAGTTTCTGCCTTGGGCTTGGCTGCTGCGACTTCAACAGTTTTAGCCTTGGGTGCTTCGCTCGCTTTCTCTACCGCCTTTGATGGCGCAGCTTCGACGGGCTCAGCTTTTGCAACTTCAGCTTTTTCAGCTTTGGCTTCAGGCGCTGGTTCGGCTTCTGCTGTTTTGGGCTCAGCCTTTACCTCTACTTCGGCGGCTTTTGCATCGGCAACGGCTTCTACCTTGGCAGCGACCTCGGCTTGAGGCTTTGTCTCAACCTGAGCTTCGGCTTTGGTTTCCGCTTTGGCTTCAACCTGAGGAGCCGGCTTGGCTTCAACCTGAGGAGTCGGCTTGGCAACAACTTGAGGTTCAGCTTGTGCTGGCTCTTGAGCTTTGTCGGCAGGCTTTGCTTGCTCGGCATCGACTTCAACGGCAGCGGCTGACGCTGATGCCTCGGCGACAACCGCTTCTTTAGCGTTATTTGCTACTTCAGTAGCTGCTTTTTCAGTGCTTGCCTTTTCAGTACTTTCAGACTCTTCGCCTTCCTGTTCAGTACGGCGGCGACGCTGACCGGCTGCGCGCAGATGACGAGGGCTGCGGCGGCTACGGCGTTGGCCTTCGCGCTTGGGCTTATCGTCTTCTTCAGCACCCTCAATGGCTTCGGCATCACTTTGAACACCACTAGCTTGAACACTGGTTTCAGCGATTTGCTCGGCATTGGCAACAGGGCTGGCTTCGGCGCTTGCCTGAATGTCTGGTGACATCTCTGCACCTTGGGCTTTAGTGGCAACCAGAGTTGACTCTTCACCCTTCTGCTCGGTAGCCGTTTCGCTCTTGGCTTCTGACTTGGCTTCAACTTCGGTCTGAACTTCCATTTCCTTGGACTCAGCCTGAGCTGCGGCAGGCTTACGACGGCTGCGACGCGGCTTGTCAGCTTGCTCGGCGTTATCCTTGGCATCGCTCTCTTTGGCGCGAGCTGGCTTGGCCTCGGTTTTTGCCTCAACCTTTACTTCAGATTTGGCCTGGGCGCTGGCTTTCACTTCGGCGCTGGCTGTCTCTGCTGTATTGTCAACGGCTTCCTGTGCATCGCTGGCCTCAATGCGCACCTTACGGCGCAGGTTGCGACGTTGGCGACGCTCACGGGCGGCTTCCTGTTTTGGTTCCTGCTCGCTTTCGTCACGGGCCTTGCTGCGGCTCTTGCGTTCATCCACAGCTTCAGACTTGGGAGCCTTGTCGTTACGGTCACCACGGGTTGGCTTGCCGGTGTCGTTTGCCTGACGCTTGTTGCTTTGCTCGTCTTTATCACGGGCAGGGCGCTCATTGGCGGACGATTTACGGTTGCGGCTGCGTGAATCGCGGTTACCGTCTTTGTCATCACCACTCTTGCGACGTCTGTCGTTGCGGTCATTGCGACGGTTACGGCGGTTGTTCTGGCCGCTGCCTTCTTGATTGTCTTTAGTGCTCTTTTCCTGCTTCTTGTCGGCTTGTGGCTCGGAAGAGGAGAAGATGGCACCCAGGGCGGCGAATAAACGGGAAATTATTCCGGGCTTGGCCGCTTCAGTCGTTGCGGCTTTGGCCGCCGGTTTGGCTGTCTGCGGTGCTTCGGCAGTTTCCTGCTTGAGAGGTGTAGCGAAACCACTCAGTGCTGGCTTAGGTGCGGCTGCACGTTCCAGTTTACGTGGTTCATACAGTTTGTTTTCCGGATCTTCCACACGCTGGTAGCTGACTTCAGAGATCTGGTCGTCCTTGCGATGACGCACCACACGGTAGTTCGGGGTCATCATGTGTGGATCAGGGATCACATAGACTTCAACATCATGGCGCTGCTCAGTGATGCGTATGGCCTTGCGCTTTTCGTTCAGCAGGTAAGCCGCAACATCCACGGGCACTATGGCCTCAATCTGAGAGGTGTTTTCCTTGATGGCTTCTTCTTCCATCAGGCGCAGAATCGACAGTGCCAGTGACTCGGTACCACGAATGGTGCCCTGGCCGTTACAGCGTGGGCAGATGTGAGCGGCGGACTCTTCCAGAGACGGACGCAGACGCTGACGGGACATTTCCATCAGACCGAAGCGGGAAATACGGCCCAATTGCACACGGGCACGGTCATGGTGAACTGCATCACGCAGACGGTTTTCCACTTCGCGTTGGTGTCTGACCGGAGTCATATCGATGAAGTCGATAACCACCAGGCCGCCCAAGTCGCGCAGACGCAACTGACGGGCAATCTCGTCGGCGGCTTCGAGGTTGGTGTTCAGTGCGGTTTCTTCGATATCGCCGCCCTTGGTGGCTCTGGCGGAGTTGATATCGATAGAGGTCAGCGCTTCTGTGGGATCGATAACGATGGAGCCGCCGGAAGGCAGTCTAACTTCGCGCTGGAATGCGGATTCTATCTGTGACTCAATCTGATAGTGGGTAAAAAGTGGCACTTCAGAAGAGTAAGGTTTGACTCTGTCGACAAAATCAGGGCGTACCAAGGCGATATGCTGTTTGGCATCAGCATAAATTTGTGGGTGATCGATTAGAATTTCGCCTACATCACGGCGCAGGTAATCGCGGATGGCGCGGACGATAACATTGCTTTCCTGATGAATCAGGAAAGGAGCAGGGCGACTCTCGGCCGCTTCCTGAATCGCTGTCCAATGGTGCAGCAATACCTTCAAGTCCCACTGCAGATCGGCGGCAGCCTTGCCAACACCCGCGGTGCGAACAATCAGCCCCATGCCGTTGGGCACTTCCAGGTGCTCCATGGCCGCTTTCAGCTCAGTGCGCTCATCACCTTCAATCCGACGGGAGATACCACCGGCGCGAGGGTTGTTGGGCATGAGTACCAGGTAAGAGCCAGCCAGACTAATAAAGGTGGTCAGGGCGGCGCCCTTGTTGCCACGTTCTTCTTTATCTATCTGAACTATGACTTCCTGGCCTTCACTGACCACTTCTTTGATGCTGGGACGACCTTGGAAGGAGTATCCTTTGGGGAAGTATTCGCGAGCGATCTCTTTCAGTGGCAGAAAGCCATGACGCTCGGCGCCATAGTCAACAAATGCCGCTTCCAGAGAGGGTTCTACGCGGGTGATTTTACCTTTATAAATATTGGCTTTTTTCTGCTCATGGCCTGGGCTTTCGATATCCAGATCATAAAGCTGTTGCCCATCAACCAGGGCAACGCGCAACTCCTCGGATTGAGTCGCATTGATTAACATCCGTTTCATGATGACGTCATTCTTCTTAATAAGAGGTCATCAAACGTACAGGTCGCTGCATTACGGGCCTGGTCTCATTCGGGCACGCCTCTCGGCGTTCCTCCAGGCTGGGAGGTGCGCATTGCTGTTAGACGCATTCGCTGCGTGTCGCATCCTATTTATGGCTTATTTTTCAATGATTACAAAAACAAGGAATTCGTTGTAAAACATCAACCAACCCCATAAATTCTTCAATAATAATCCGGTAATGCCGAAGTCGAGCCTTGTCGTTTGATGACGAGTTAACATTAACTTTCGAAAACAGCATAGTGGCGGCTTGAAAGTGGTCTGAATTTCGTGTTTCCGTCCAGGTTTAACCGTAAAAACAATTTTTTCAGTAGTGTTCTTTTATATACAGTTTGCAAATCAATTATTTGCGACCTCGGAGGTCAGACATCGCTCAAGCGCTTTCCACTGTTCGAACCGTTCATAGATTGAGCAAAGGCTCATCAATACGCAGGGTTCGCCGCTGAAATATAGCTGAATTCAAAAAAATCGGCAATCAAAAGCCTCAACATGTTGTACAATAGCGCGCCCCGAACCGCAACATAAGTGTTATGAAAACCGAGACGCCATCACCCAATCAGCAAGTTCGCCTGGTGACCATTGACGAAGACAATGTTGGCCAGCGCATTGATAATTTTCTGCTCAGCAAGCTCAAGGGTGTACCCAAGAGCATGATCTATCGCATAGTGCGTAAGGGCGAAGTCAGGGTCAACAAGAAACGGATAAAGCCTGAATACAAGTTGGCCGAAGGGGACCTGGTACGTATTCCGCCGGTTCGGGTCAGTGAAGAAAACTATCGCACTGCGCCATCCGCGAATCTTGAGCGGGTATCGCGCCTAGAAGACAGAATTCTTTTTGAAGACAAGCATATTCTGGTACTGAACAAACCTGCCGGCATCGCCGTACACGGTGGCAGTGGTGTGGATTACGGCGTGATTGAAGCGCTGAGGTCCCTGCGACCGCAGCAAAAGTTTCTCGAGTTGGTGCACCGTCTGGATAAAGACACCTCCGGAGTGCTTTTGGTCGCCAAGAAGCGCAGCGCGCTAAAGCACCTGCATGACCAGCTCAGGCATAAGCAGATGCAAAAAGATTATCAGGCGCTGGTTCGCGGTGAGTGGCAAAAGCACGACAAGGTGGTTAAGGCGCCACTGCTGAAGCTGACGCTCAAATCGGGTGAACGTATTGTACGGGTGAATACCGAAGGCAAGGCCTCGGAAACTCGTTTCAAAATTTTGCAGCGTTATGACGGTGCCACGCTGGTGCAGGCGAGTCCGGTAACCGGCCGTACTCATCAGATCCGGGTGCACTGCCAGTATGCCGGCCATCCAATCGCCTGTGACGAAAAGTACAGTGAGCAAAAGTTTGATGACAGCATGCGGGCACTCGGGTTGAACCGCCTGTTTCTGCATGCGGCGCAACTTAAGTTCACTCACCCTGAGACAGAGACTGAAATGACAGTGCAGGCCCCCCTGGATCCTGTACTGCTCATGTTGTTGGATAAACTCACTCGGATATAGGAAGAAATAAGGAAACAGGCCATGAAGGCATACGAGTTACTGATATTCGATTGGGACGGCACCCTGATGGATTCGATAGGCAAGATTGTCCGCTGTATGGAAAATACGGCAAAGGCCATGGCATTGCCTATACCCTCTGAGCAGGCCGTACGTGACATCATTGGCCTATCGATGACAGAGGCTCTGCAATGCCTCTACCCAGCAGGAAGTGTTGACGAATATCAGGCGCTCAGAGAGGAATATAAACAGCAGTTTCTGCTGCTTGATACCACGCCGACACCGCTTTTCAGTGAAACACCGGCACTGCTGTTACAGCTTCGCAGTGAGAAGTATCTGTTGGCGGTGGCGACAGGTAAGGCTAGAGCCGGTCTTGAACGCGTACTGCGGGAAACCGGGCTTGGAGACTTCTTTCACGCCAGCCGCAGTGCAGATGATGCGAGAAGTAAACCCCACCCGGATATGCTGCAACAGTTATTGGTTGAATTAAAGATAGCGCCTGAGAGAGCCTTGATGGTGGGTGATTCGGTACACGATCTCAATATGGCTACCGGTGCCGGTATGGATGCCATTGGGGTCAGTTATGGCGCCCATAGCCGCGAACGCTTACATGAAGCGGCGCCAAAGGCCATTATCGATAGTCCATTGGGGTTGTTGCAACATCTGTGATCTTCATTGGAATCTTTACCTAAGCACATCCTTTAAAGGCCTGCATTTGCAGGCCTTTTGCTTACTGTATTCTGCTAAAAAAGTGGCGTGCAATTTCAGGAGTTGGCGGTTTTTAACTCCGGGCATAATTTTGGGCTCAGGCTCTCTGCGTTTAGGTTCTCAGGGCTTAGGTTCTTTGTACCAAGGCTCCCGGTGTTAAGGTTCAATGCTTCAGTGCCCAGACTGGATAATGCCAGCGCCGACAGGCGGGTGATGTCGTGGGACGAGACTACGACACCGCAAATTTCGCCGGCATCATTGATGCAGGGGGAGTGTCTTACACTCATCAGCAGCGGCGCTGCCAGATGCGGTGGATGCAACCAATGATTGGCTTCAGGTGTTTCGCCGTTAAAGGCCCGTTCAAGTAGCGGCCGGATCTTCTTCTCAAATGTCTTTCCACCGTGCAGCTCAGCTATATGCTTACCTATTATCTCCTCTTTGGCGCGGTTGAAAAGCTGCTCATACCCTTTGGAGACCATACGGTAGCAATAGTCGGTACCGATAAATGCCAGCAGATGATCTGTGGTGGCTATCATCTGCTTGTGCATGGCGAGCTCGCGATTGACTAACATTCTGTGATATTCGAGCCCGATACGTTGGGCCAAGATCCGAAAAAACTCTTTTGACTTTGCACTTTCGGCCTGGGGCAGGGTATCTAGCACAAAAATATGGCCGACCGGTTTGCCATCGCTGCCGAGGATCAGCTCGGCCTGATAACTCTGGGCGCCTATCTCGCGGAACAGGCTAAAGTGGGGAAAACGTTTTTGCAGATCACGGGCGTGGAGTAGATGAGTGCAGATTTCCTGTTGTTGATAGAGAGACTCACAGGGAGAACCCGCCAGTTCATAATCAAACCCAGGGAGGGACTGTTTGTTGTCACAAAAGGCGATGACCTCGCCTTGTGAGGCGTTTTTAAGTCGGCCAAAACCTGCCCAGCGACATTGGGTCACCAAAGCGAGTGCGCGCAGTGCCCGTTGAAAAAAACGCTTATCTGTACAGGGAGCAGCCAGTAGAGCCAAGGCTTCTTCGGTATCTGTCATCTTTTCACTCTACAGGGGGTCATCAAAAGAAATATGTTGATTAATTGTTATTATAGTAGAGTGAAAGCCCCGTGGTCGCACGTAAATTTACCTTGTTGAGATAAGATTCAGACGCATCCAACATCTATATCATATTGTTTCAATATGGCGCATGTATCTTGGCGAGCGAGCTACAAGCAAAGAGAAGCAAGAGTGCAATTCAGTGTTTGAATGCTTTAGCTTCCGGACGATGCAGCATCTCCCAATACTTTGATACCCTGACGGGAGAGCATTTCGATGAGCAGGATTAAGGGTAAACCTACTAGTGTGTTGGGATCTCGTCCTTCAAGGGCCCGAAACAGGGCAATGCCCAAGCCTTCACACTTAAAGCTGCCGGCACACCAGAGCGGTTGCTCGCGGCGAACATAGTCGGCGATTTCATCTTGGCTCAGGTTTCTGAAATGCACAGTGAAAGGTTCGACTTCCACTTGAGTTTGGCCGCTGTGGCTGTTATAGAGCGCCAGCCCGGTATAAAAGGTGATGCTTTTCCCCGAGGCGGCCTGTAATTGTTTGCAGGCTTTCTCTTCAGTCAGTGGCTTGCCGACGATTTGACCATCAATCACAGCGACTTGATCTGACCCTATCACCAGTGCGTTGCTTAACTGTTTTGCCCCGGCCTGCGCTTTGGCTGCTGCCAGACGCTTGACCAAATCAAAGGCGGCTTCTCCAGGCAGGGGCGTTTCATCCACTTCAGGAGCCACACACTCAAACGCCAAATCCAATTTTGCCAATAGTGCCTTTCGATAGCTGGAGGTTGAGGCTAAAATCAACTGAGGTTCTGTGGGGGAAACCGCGGCCTTGGTGCTGTCATCTTGGTGGGTCATATCTTGGGTTCCAAAGCGATGTGAGGGCGGATATTGTCGCCAAATTTGCCAATGCCTGGCAAGAGTGGCTTTGAGATGAGATGACTGGCTTTATTTTGCGCGGCAACGGCTTGTGAAGAGTCCTGTGCTTGGGTAGAATTCGGCGTCCGTCAATTTCGAACCCGTTGGAACAGGCCTATGATGGCGAGGACTGCACAGGTTTTATTTCCTTTGCGAGCCACATCATCATTTTTCCTTTGACTCCGGCGGTTTCAAACTATAATATGCGCGCCTTATGCAAACAGTAAAGATACCGGTTTCAATTGATCCCATTCGTGCTGCGACCAGTCGCCTTAGCTATCAAGGTGTTGTTCCTGGTACGCAACTGAAGCGATTGAATGAATTATGTGCCGGCGACTGTTCCGATGTGACAGTGTCAATTGAGTGTGGTGTGGATTTACAGGGGATAGTCTACCTGAAAGGGAAGGCTGTGACGGAGCTCACTCTGCTATGTCAACGCTGCATGACACTATTTACCACAGAGGTTACGGTCGAGTTTAGTTTCAGTCCTTGCCGGAATGAAGCTGAAATCGATGAGCTCCCGGATGCGTATGACCCTATTGAGTGCAATGAAATTGGCGAAGTTCGTCTGCATCAATTGATTGAAGATGAATTGATACTGGCTATGCCCTTGATACCGACCCATGACGAAGATGAATGTCATACAGGTTCCAAGGATGTGGCCATAGGCGAGATTGAAGCCGCTCAAGAGGAGCGTCCAAATCCGTTTGCAGTGTTAGAAAAACTGAAGAGCAAGTAATCCAGGAGACAGATCAATGGCTGTACAACAGAATAAAAAATCTCGTTCAAAGCGCGGTATGCGCCGTTCACACGATGCACTGAGCACTGCTCAGCTGTCTGTAGACGCTACCAGCGGTGAACTGCATCGTCGTCACAATGTGACTGCTGACGGTTTCTACCGTGGCAAAAAGGTAATCAACAAGTAAGTTGTTGATTGTCTTATGACGAGTCTGACGCTTGCGTTAGATGCGATGGGTGGCGACCATGGCCCCCACGTGACTGTGCCTGCAGCCCTGCAGGCACTTAAATTATATCCGGATCTCAGGTTTATTCTGGTTGGTGATCAAGACCAGATACAACCATACCTGGCCCAATGCGGGCAAGACATTACCGATAGAATTGAACTTAGACATACCACTGAAGTGGTCAGTATGTCTGACAGGCCAGTGCATGCTTTGCGTTGTCGGCGTGACAGCTCCATGCGTCGGGCGCTGGATGCTGTGCATAAAGGTGAGGCTCAGGCGTGTGTCAGCGCGGGTAATACCGGTGCCTTGATGGCCATGGCCAAGGTGGTGCTAAAGACGCTGCCGGGCATAGACAGACCCGCGTTGGTCAGTTGTCTTCCCACCATCAACCATAAGCCAGTCTATCTGCTGGATCTCGGGGCCAATGTGTCTTGTGATTCAGATACTTTGTTCCAGTTTTCCGTCATGGGTTCAGTACTCTGCGAAGCCGTGACCAAACAACCCAGACCCAAGGTCGCGCTGCTCAATGTCGGCAGCGAAGAGATCAAAGGCAACGACCAGGTGCAGCAGGCTGCCCAGTTGTTGCAACATACTCCTCAAATCAATTATCAAGGTTTTATCGAAGGGGATGAGATTTACCGCGGCAAAGTCGATGTGATTGTCTGCGACGGTTTTGTCGGTAATATTACCCTGAAAACTTCAGAAGGCATTGCCAGACTGTTGATCCATCAGCTTAAGGAAGGGCTGACCCGAGGCTTTTTTGTACGCATGTTGGCCAAATTTTTGGCTCCCAGTATTCAAAGCGTGCTGAAACAGATGAACCCCGACCACTATAACGGAGCAAGTCTGATAGGATTGCGCGGAATAGTCGTCAAGAGCCATGGGAATGCGGATGAAACTGCCTATTTACAAGCGATTAGCTTGGCAGTCACTGAAGCAAGACGTCGACTCCCAGAGATGATCAAGCAGCGTCTCGAGTCGATACTTTTAGATATAAACAGCTGATTTCTCCTTATGCATACAAAAATTCTTGGAACTGGCAGTTATCTGCCGGCGCAGGTGCGTAGCAATCAGGATCTGGAAAAAATGGTGGAAACCAGTGACCAGTGGATTGTTGAGCGCACGGGTATTTCTGAGCGTCGGATCGCTGATGCCAGTGAAACGGTTGCCACTATGGGTTATCAGGCGGCGTTGAAGGCCATTGAAATGGCAGGCATCGAAGCCGGCGAACTCGATATGATTATCTGTGGCACCACAAGTGCGGCAAATGCCTTTCCGGCTGCCGCCTGTGAAGTGCAGGCCATGCTAGGGGTTCATACCATCCCCGCATTTGATGTCGCGGCCGCTTGTTCCGGCTTTGTCTATGCGCTGTCGGTTGCCGATCAGTTCGTGAAAACCGGTGCGGCCAAGAAAGTGCTGGTAATAGGCGCCGATGTGCTTTCCAGGCTCTGTGAGCCGGAAGACAGAACCACCATTATTCTCTTTGGTGATGGTGCCGGTGCCGCCGTGGTGGGCGCCAGTGAAGAACCGGGGATCATCTCTACCCACATCTATGCCGACGGTCGTCATGGTGAACTGCTCAAATGCGCCTTTCCGCCCAGAGCCGGAGAAACCTCTGAAGCCGTGGGCTTTATGACCATGAAGGGCAACGATGTCTTCAAGGTCGCCGTCACTCAGTTGTCCCATGTGGTGACAGAAACCCTGAGATTGAATAACGTCGACAAGTCAGAAATAGATTGGTTGGTGCCACATCAGGCCAATTTCCGCATTATTAATGCCACAGCCAAGAAATTGGACATGAGTCTTGATAAAGTGGTGCTGACGCTGGCCAAACATGGCAATACTTCAGCTGCCTCAGTGCCGATTGCACTGGATGAAGCGGTGCGCGATGGCCGCATCAAGCGCGGGCAACTCCTGCTGCTTGAGGCCTTTGGTGCCGGTTTTGCCTGGGGTAGCGCTTTGGTTCGCTTCTGATACTCAGTGCCTACTTGCTTCGCACAAGTGAGTAGGACGTCTCAATGCATACTAGTTGATCTGCCGGGCAGATCAGTAGACTCGGGCAGCGGCACCCGCTTTGCTGCCTGCAATCATAGGTAAATGAATATGGAAAATTTCGCTTTCGTGTTCCCGGGACAAGGTTCTCAGGCTGTAGGCATGCTTGCTGATCTTGCCGAAGGCTATCCGGTCGTGACCGAGACTTTTCGTGAAGCCAGTGAAGTGCTGGGTTACGACTTGTGGCAGCTTGTCCAGCAAGGTCCGGCCGAAACTCTTAACGAGACTGACAAGACCCAGCCTGCCTTGCTGAGTGCCAGTGTCGCTCTGTATCGCGCCTGGCAAGCGGCCGGCAAAGCCGCGCCCAGCGTGATGGCGGGTCATAGCCTAGGTGAATACTCGGCGCTGGTATGTGCCGGGGTGCTCAAGTTTACCGATGCCGTTAAGTTGGTTGAACTGCGTGGCAAGTTGATGCAACAAGCCGTTCCTGCCGGAACCGGCGCCATGTTTGCCATCATAGGCCTGGATAACGACGCTATTGCCAAGGCCTGTGAAGACAGTGCTGAAGGCGCTGTGGTTAGCCCGGTTAACTACAATAGCCCAGGCCAGGTGGTGATTGCCGGTGAAAAAAACGCAGTTGAGCGCGCCGCCGCAGCCTGCAAGGCTGCAGGCGCCAAAATGGCGGTTGCCTTGCCTGTGAGCGTGCCTTCCCATTGCGCTTTAATGAAGCCCGCTGCCGATAAATTGGCCACTGCTCTGGGTGATATCGAATTTAGCCAGCCGCAAATCCCCGTAATCAACAATGCGGATGTCGCCCAGCCTCAAGATGCTGCTGATATCCGTGATGCCTTGGTTCGTCAGCTATACAGCCCTGTGCGCTGGACCGAAACCGTGGAAGCCATGGCTGCCATGGGCGTCACCGAGCTCTATGAGGTGGGTCCGGGTAAAGTCTTGACCGGGCTTTGCAAACGCATTAACAAATCCCTTACTGCCAAGGCAGTCAACGATGCCGCTTCTTTGGCTGCATTGATCGAATAAGGAGCTTTTCATGAGCGTAACATTAGACTTAACCGGCAAGATTGCCCTGGTTACCGGCGCCAGCCGTGGTATTGGCAAGTCGATTGCAACGACTCTGGCCGAAGCCGGTGCCACAGTATTCGGTACTGCAACCAGTGAGCGTGGCGCCGAAGCCATCTCGGCTTATTTGGGCGATAAGGGCCAGGGTTTGGTGCTGAATGTCACAGATCCACAATCTGTTGAAAATTTATTTGCCTCGATCAAAGAAAAAGCCGGCGATGTTGATATTCTGGTGAACAACGCTGGCATCACCCGTGACAATTTATTGATGCGGATGAAAGAGGATGAGTGGCAGGATATCCTGGACACCAACCTGACGTCTCTTTTCAGGTTATCCAAGCCAGTGATGCGCTCAATGATGAAGAAACGTCATGGCCGTATCATCAATATTGGTTCTGTGGTAGGTACCATGGGCAATGCAGGCCAAGTAAATTACTCTGCGGCCAAAGCGGGTTTGATCGGATTTACAAAATCTCTCGCCAGAGAGGTTGCATCTCGTCAAATTACAGTTAATGCTATTGCTCCTGGTTTTATCCAGACAGATATGACGGATGAGCTGACAGAAGATCAGCAACAGGCCATCATGTCCCAGGTTCCAATGGAGCGCTTGGGTCAGGCACAGGAAATTGCCAACGCCGTGCTCTTTTTGGCCTCGGATGCTGCTGCTTACATCACTGGGGAAACCTTGCATGTAAATGGCGGGATGTATATGGTTTAAGGGCGAATGGCAGGGATACTGTCGCAATTGGGTGGTGATCTGCAGCAATTGAGGGCTTAAAATCGTGGTTAGACCACAAATTCTAGGCTTGCAATGTTGGTCAAATCTAATAAACTACTCGCAATCTTACGCAAGTGCGTAATTTGAATAGGAAAGAAAACTAATGAGCAACATCGAAGAACGTGTAAAGAAAATCATCGTAGAGCAACTGGGCGTTAAAGAAGAAGACGTTAAGCCAGCAGCTTCTTTCGTAGACGATCTGGGTGCAGATTCTCTGGACACTGTTGAGTTGGTTATGGCTCTGGAAGAAGAGTTTGATACCGAGATCCCTGATGAGGAAGCTGAGAAAATCACTACCGTTCAGGCAGCGATCGATTACGTTTCCAAGAATCAGTAATCCAGAATTCCAGAAAACAGGCGGCATAATTGCCGCCTGTTTTTGTTTTCGCCCCGTCAGTTTCTGGTTGTACCAGTATCAGCCGATGCATTATCGTGTCTTGTGACCATTCGGCTGCTGGCCGGAGGCAATGGTAGGCTGCAACAGTTTGGCCTATCATGGTAATTCACCCGTTAATCTAAGGTGGACACAGTGACTAAACGTCGAGTTGTTATCACTGGCCTGGGTCTGGTGACCCCGGTCGGCAACACAGTGGACAGCACCTGGCAAGCCTTGCTGGCAGGTCAGAGCGGTATCGCACCTATCACCAAGTTTGATGCCAGAGAATTCAGCACCCGTTTTTCAGGCTCAGTCAAAGATTTTGACGTAGAGCAGTATCTGTCCCGTAAAGACGCCCGCAAGATGGATCTCTTTATTCAGTATGGTATGGCTGCCGGCATTCAGGCCATGCGCGACTCTGGATTGGAGATGGATAAAGAAGATCCCAGTCGAGTCGGAACCGCTATCGGCGCCGGTATGGGCGGCATGTGGTTGATTGAGCAAAACCACAGCGCCTTAATGGCCGGTGGCCCACGTAAAATTTCCCCCTTCTTTGTGCCCAGCACCATTATCAATATGATTGCTGGTCATCTGTCGATTATGTACGGCATGACAGGCCCTAACTTTGCGGTGACAACCGCCTGTACCACAGGGGTTCACAACATAGGTTTTGCAGCCCGAACCATAGCTTATGGCGATGCCGATGTGATGGTGGCCGGTGGCGCAGAAGATGTCACCTGTCCACTGGGCGTTGGGGGCTTTGCTGCAGCCAAGGCTTTGTCTACCCGTAATGATGACCCTCAAGCGGCCAGCCGCCCATGGGATAAAGACAGAGACGGTTTTGTTATCGGCGACGGCGCCGGGGTACTGGTACTGGAAGAGTATGAGCGCGCCAAGGCTCGCGGTGCCAAGATTTATGCCGAGCTGGTTGGTTTCGGTATGAGCGGCGATGCCTTCCATATGACCTCACCTCCAGCCGATGGCGCCGGCGCTGCGGCAGCCATGAAAAATGCGCTGAGAGATGCAAGCCTGGCACCCGAAAGCATAGATTATATTAACGCTCACGGTACTTCTACGCCGGCGGGCGATAAGGCCGAAGCGGCGGCAGTGAAGTCCATCTTTGGCGATCATGCCTACAAGCTGATGGTGAGCTCCACCAAGTCGATGACGGGTCATTTGCTCGGTGCTGCCGGGGCAGTGGAAACCATTTTCTCTGTATTGGCCCTTAAAGATCAGGTAGTTCCGCCTACCATCAACCTGGACAATCCGGATGAAGGTTGCGATCTGGACTTTGTTGCCCATACCGCACGTCAGACCAAGGTAGAGCATGTGCTATGTAACTCTTTCGGGTTTGGTGGCACCAATGGTTCCTTGTTGCTGAAGCGAGTTTAAGATTCAACGTCTTGAAAAAGCGCCTGATGGCGCTTTTTTTAGCTTTAAAATCAGTTAGTCATATGCTCAAGGTAAACCCAGAATTAACCTTTGTTCATCTCTATTGGCATTCTTTGAATATAGCGCCAGAATCCCGCCAAATGATTCTGGAGTTTTCACTATGCTCAATCCTGCAATGTTTCCTATTATGGCTATGCTCGGGGCGATTGCTGCCAATTTGACTGAGTTGGTACGGGGAGAAAACAGCCGCTGGCAACCGGCGATGGAGATTGGTGTTCGCACTTTCAGTTTGGCCATCGCCGCCTATACAGTGCTCTGGTTTGCCTTACTGACAGCGGCGGTTTATGCCGGTGGTGATGCCGATGTGATGGCCGGGGTAGAGGTGCTGGGTATCTTCCTGCTGGCGATGGGAATTTACTCACTGTTTCATCTGTCCCGTTTTATCAATAGCAAAGTGCAGCTGTGGATCTATCGGCTGGCCTTACTTCTGGTGATTGGCGGAAGTTTCCTGGTATCTAAGTTTGGGTGATCGCGAAATTTTCGCGTACACTCTCAGCCAAGTGCGGTCAGCAGACCGCCAAGCCTGATGAGAGGATCCTATGGCAGGAACAGAGAGACAGATAACCCTGAGGTTTTTGGCCGAGCCCGCAGACGTCAACTTTGGTGGCAAGGTACACGGCGGCGCAGTAATGAAGTGGATTGACTTAGCAGCCTATGCCTGTGCGGCCGGTTGGAGCGGTAAATACTGCATCACGGTTTACGCCGGTGGGATCAGGTTTGTCAAACCTATTCATGTGGGCAATATAGTGGAGGTGAGTGCCAAGGTGATCTATACCGGTAGTACCTCCATGCATATAGGTTTGGATGTAAAGGCCGGCGATCCCAAGGATTCAGAGCGTCAGTTGACTACTCACTGTATCGTCATCATGGTGGCGGTAGACGATGAAGGTAAACCAACGCCTGTGCCTGAATGGCAGCCGATATCGGCAAGAGACATAGAGCTTAGGGATTCGGCAATCAAGTTGATGGAGATGCGTAAGAAAATCGGTGCGGAAATGGAAGCACACGTTCATCCTTAAGTTTTGATTTCAAGAGCCACATTCGTGGCTCTTTTCTGTATGCGGGATGCTGAGTTTGCCCGTATCAACTTCTCCTTTAGATTGCCCCATGGCAAAATGCGGCTTAAACATCGGCTCGAATTGTCACTCTTGGCTTTATGCCAAAGGTTTTGAAGCATGGCCGGCAATCGGGCCAGCCTGTTCCCGCACTTAAAACAATCAAGGAAATATCATGGCGAATGTCGCATTTCTCGGTCTAGGTGTTATGGGGTATCCCATGGCTGGGCATCTGCAAAAACAGGGACACCAGGTCACTGTTTACAACCGTACTTTCTCCAAGGCTGAGGCCTGGGCGGTAGAGTTTGGTGGGCGCTGCTGCGCAACTCCGGCCCAAGCTGCCGAGGGGCAGGACATTGTTTTTGCCTGCGTCGGCAATGATGATGACTTACGCCAGGTTGTGCTGGGAGAAGAGGGCGCTGTGCATGGTATGGCTCCGGGCAGTATCTTTGTCGATCACACTACAGCCTCATGCGATGTGGCGCGGGAGTTGGCCGCTTTGCTGGCCGAGAAGGAAATTGCTTTTATGGACGCACCTGTTTCCGGCGGTCAGGCCGGTGCCGAGAATGGGGTGTTGACCATTATGGCCGGCGGCTCTGAAGCGGTATTTGCGCGGGTAAAACCTGTGATGGCTGCTTATGCCCGCTGCGCCGAACTATTGGGAGATGTTGGCGCCGGGCAGTTGACCAAGATGGTCAATCAAATCTGTATCGCTGGGGTGGTACAAGGTTTGGCCGAAGCCATGCATTTTGCCAAGAGCGCCGGGCTCGATGGCGAAAAGGTGGTTGAGGTGATCAGCAAAGGCGCGGCCCAGAGCTGGCAGATGGAAAATCGTCACAAGACCATGCTGAAGGGGGAGTATGATTTTGGATTTGCGGTGGACTGGATGCGCAAAGATTTAGGTATAGCCCTCAATGAAGCCAGACGTAATGGTTCGCATCTGCCGCTGACTGCCATGGTTGATCAGTTTTACGCAGAAGTGCAGGCAATGGGCGGCAATCGCTGGGATACTTCCAGTTTGATGGCGCGTCAGGAAAAGTGTCGCAACAAGTAATCCCCTGATAAGAAAGTCTGATCTCAGATCTGGATAAAAAGGCGCGCATGCGCGCCTGGTTCCGGGGATATCGATATTGATTACTCGGCATTCAGCGACAAAATTGCCTGAGAAGCATCCTGTTTCATCTCTGTTTTACTGTCCAGCAGGAAGACTCTTTCCGGGGCGACGGCTGCGCTGTCCACCAGGAAGGCTTTAATGGCCTGGGCCCTGGCCTGAGCCAGATTAGCCAGCTCGTTATTGCTGATCTCCTGAGCGCTGAGCAGTTGGTTGTAAAGGCCCATATGCCAGACGGTGAGCAGGGTATCTTCATCGACTCTTTCACCGTTGGCCTTTTCGGCAAGTCTTTGCTTCACTTTGTCTTTTTCCGCATCGGCATCCAGTTTGAGCTGTTGCTCGAACAATTCCACCAGAGCATCTGCCAGCTTACCCTGGGTAGGGAATCGACTGGCGCTCAGTTCATCCGGCAGGGCTGTAAGCTTGCTGGCCTTGAGTAGTTGCAGCTGCAGTTTTTGCTCTGCCAGCGCCTCACTGTCTTCCCGCTGCGCCACGCTGCCTTCAATGCTCAATTGCAGCTTGGGCCTGTCATCCAGCGCCTTGGCCAGCTTGCTCAGCTTATCTTCGGCGTCAGCGTCCAGTGTGGCTATACCGGGTTGGAAAGCGACCAGGTTCAGCTCTTCATCACTGCCAACCAGACCGGCCAATAAAGAGAAGGGGGCGGTGACCGCCTTGGTGATGACATTGGTGATGGCGGTCATCACTATACTGCCGAAGCTGAAACTTGGACTGTCGAGATCGCCTGAAACCTGTAAGCCAAGATCTATCACCCCATGTCTGTCCTGCAAAAGGGCGATAGCCAAGGTAATCGGCAAACTGGTGGCCAGATCGGAATCACTGGGTTTACCCAGCTTAAGTTGATCTATCACCAGATGATTGTCTCCCTTCAGCTGGTTGTCTTCCAGTTGATAGTTGAGTGCCAAAGACAGCTGCCCCTTGTCTATATAGTAACCGGCATAGGTGCCCGAATAGGGATTCACCGAGGTCAATTCGACACTCTTGAATACCAAATCCAGATCCAGATAAGGTTTTTCCAGCAGCGGGTTCACTTCCCCCTTTAAGGTGACTGGAGCATACTTGTCTATCTTGCCCTTGATATCGACACTGGCCTTGGTTCCCGGGGTAGAGGACAGCTGGCTTATCTTGCCTTCCAGCGCCTCGATACCTGAAGCAAAGTTAGGAGTGAGGGAGTTATCGGCGAAATAGGCCGAGCCGTTGTTGATGGCAATGCTGCCGATATCCAGTTTAAATGCCTTATCAGCCGAGGCTTTGGCGTTGGTTTTTGTCTTGGCGGCCGTTTGCTGCGGCGCTTCGATTGTTTGGCTTTGCTTTGTCTGCGACTGAGCCACTGAGTTTTCACCAAGAGGTTCGGCGCGGATCAGCTCGCCGATATTAGTGCGCTTATCTTCGGTGATCATCACCTTGGCATATGGCTTATCCAGCAATATATTACTGATTTTGAGGCTGTTTGCTTCGGAATCAAAGCTCATCTCATCTATGGCCATATTCTGCCATTTCAGCAGAGGCTCAAATGCCAATCCATCCTTGATAAGCAGTTTGCCAATTGCGGCTTGTCCCTGAAAATGGGCCTTACCCTCAGCGTTGGCAATGAACTTGCCCTGAGTGCTCAACTTGCCGCTTTCAAGCTGCATATTGAGATAGGGCGCCAGATAGGGTTGGAACTGCTGCAGCTCCAACTCAGTCAGCGCCAGCTCGCCATTGACAGTGAATGCCTTGGCATCTATCGCGCCTGTGGAGCTGAACTGGCCTTGGCTGGTTTCCGGTGGGTTTTGGGCATCAGAACTCAGCGCCAGCTGCAACTGGTAGTTTATGTTTCCTTCGAAATTGGAACGCACTGGACCTGTGGTGATATCCAATGGATAGACACGCCAGTGGACACCATTGCTTTGCTGCTGCTCAAACAGATTGAGATCTGTATCTTTGAGACTGATTTTGCCAATAGTCAGCAGCCATTGCTTGTCTTGCTCCAGGGCTTTGTTTGTCTCTGAGGCTTTATGCGCTGTGGCTTTCTCTCGCGCTGTAGCATTATCTTCTACTGTGGCTTTTTCTTTCGCTGTGACTTTTTCTTTCGCTGTGACTTTTTCTTTCGCTGTGGCCTTATTTTGCGCCTCGGTTTCAGTTGCCGCCTTTGGTTGGGCTACCGCTGGTTCCACTTGAGCCTTGGCCGCGGTGTTATCTGGCTTGGCATTTGTGGCTGGCATAAAGAGCTGCTGTAGATCCAGCCCTTGCTTATCCAGGCGGGCATCGGCCCATAGGCCTTGCAGCGCCAGTTCGTCGATATCGACACTTTGGTTGTCGCCGTCCACCCGAATGTTATCCAGCGCCAACAGCGGTAACTTGACTCTGGCTTGCTGTTGGTCGGAGAACAGCAGATTTTCCAGAATAAACCGCCCCTTGTGGGTACTGTAATGCAGTTGCTCTTGTTGCTGTTTCAACTGGTACTGACTTTGGAAGCTGAGTTCGCCGTCACTGAGTTTGGCAGCGATAAGCCCATCGGCAAACGGCCAGAAGGGTAGCAGGGAAATTTTGGCCAGTTGCAGCTCGCCGGTGATTTCAAGTGGCTGCAGTTGAAATTGTCCCTGAGTCTGCAATTGTCCGTTGTCGCTGCCGGTCAAGGATAGGGCATAGCGGTTGGCATCTTTCGCCAGTATAGGTTTGTTCTCGTCTTCCGGCAAACTGAGGCTATAAGCCTTGGTATCCAAAGCTTGCAGGCTGAAATTAAGCTCGTCGTAACTAAGCTCTGTATTGGCGACCTTATCCATATAAGCGAACTTACCCTCTGTTACCCGGATGTCCCGGGCAATAACTCTGGGCGGTTCGGTGGCGTCTTCTGTTGCCTCGGCTTGTGGTGCTTGATTGACTTCAAGGTGGGCAAGCATATCGCTGAAGTTGAATTGAGCTTGGTCATCCTCTGACGCAAGCCTTTGCACATTCACTTGTGGTTCAACGAGATAGATATGATCTATGGCGATGGCCCCTTGGGTCAGTGAGCGCCAAAATGCCAGTTCCAACTCAAGCTGTGTGAAAGACATAAAGACTTGCTGTGGGTTGCTCTCCTGCAGGACGAAATTATCCAGGCGGACTCTGAGAAGGAAGGGGTTGATGCTGATATCCTTCAGGCTGGCCTGACGGCCGAGCAGTTGTTGCAGTTGCTTGGGGGTTTGCGACTTTATCACCCATGGAGCAAGCCCACCAAGCAGCAGGGCGTAGAGGCTATACCCGAGGAGAAGATAGATGCTTGTCTTGATGGCGAGCGGCGCCTGGCGAAAGCGGGAAAAGAGCTGAGTCAGCACATTGGGCATAGCGGTGTGAGATCCCTTGAAGCAGGTTTGCAGCAAAAATTTGGCGTTATTCTAACGCGTATTCGGCATGCTTTGTAAGTCACTTCTGAACCTATAATCTTTGTTATCCGGCCCTGATACATGTGTCATACAAAAAAGAAAATATTGCTAATTCAAGTTGCAATAATTAACAATTTTTTGCTGAACATTTCATCTGTAAGAGGGCGATACCCCAGGCCGGAAAAGTCCGGTATGTTCCGGGTCAACATAGCAAACCCAAACCATAGCTGCTGTTCGTTACTTATGCTTTGGGGCTGCTGTAAGTGATGGCAGCGATAATGGCTCCGCAGGGATCCTTTATCCAGCAAAATCGGCCTACTTGGGGAATATCTTCCGGACCAAAAAGAATATCGCCTCCTAACTCTTTGGCCTTGATAGCGACGGCGTCGATATCCTTCACGGTAATATAGCCGGTCCAGTTGCTAGGCATGGCTGGCGCCGGACTGTCAGTAATACCGCCTATGCTGATGCCGTCATTTTCTATAATGTGGTAGGGGCCTTGTGGTAACTGCATTTTTTTGAAACTCCATCCAAAAATCTCACCGTAAAACCGCATTGCCCGTTCGGAGTCACTGGCGGTTAGTTCATGCCAGCTCAAGGCTCCATGGGTGGTAAAAGGGGAGTTCATAGATAGGTTCTCCTGAAGCAGGGAGGTTGAAATCGCGCTTTTTTAGCGATTTGGTCTGGTTTATCAAACCCGTGGTGAGTTCAGTTTTGAGTTTAGCCGAATCAACCGTGTTTTGCGGTTTTCTTCGAATTGAAGTCGTAAATGTACAAGGCATCAGTGTCTTTAAGGCGTGTAATAGTGGTCGTGATATGAGTCCTGAAAGCAGATTTGAACGTGTTGGTTTTCCTGCCTGGGACGATATTTGAGACTTGGCATCAAAACATCTGTGGACCAATGTCTGAGCCAGTATCTTTGGAATTGATCAAGTGCAGCCCTTGGCCTTTTCTTGCTTTGAGGATCATCAACTGAGCCTTGATCAGCAAATAGCTGTTTGTTTTCGGGTGTCGGCTGGGATATCTATCGTTTTTGCTGCGCGTATACGCTGGGGGATTCCTGCACCATTATTCAAAGGCTGATTTAGACTGCTCCGGGCAAAGGATTGCAGCGTTCAGCGTTATAAAGAGGGCTGTTTAGTCAGGCAAGGTCAGCTACCAATAGATCTTAAGTGGACAGTTAGGTATTCTATCATTAACTTTTAAGTTGACTTGATGGCGTTATGGATATCAGTACTGCTTTGCAACGGCTACATCGTTTTGACCGTCAAGGTATCTATGTTTACACCAAAGGGAATCTCAGGCGGGTGTTTTTCGATGATACCCAGGAAGCATTTAAACAAAGCCTGCCTAGGTTGATAAAGCAGGGGATCCTGGAAAGACCCTGCCGCGGTGTATACCTGTTTGCGCTGAGCCGACGAGATTGTTTTGCGGTGGAGCATATCGCCTGTGCGCTGCGGCGTGGTGAGTATAACTATGTTTCGCTGGAATCGGCCCTGTCTGAATATGGTGCGATTTCGCAGATCCCTATCAGCTACCTTACTGTGATGACCACAGGTCGAAAGGGGGTATTCAAGACTCCCTATGGCACTATCGAATTTACCCATACCAAGCGCGATGACATGGATATTTTGCACAATACCATCAAAATTC
This sequence comes from Shewanella sp. BJSY2023SW007, assembly GCF_047314525.1. NCBI lineage: Bacteria > Pseudomonadati > Pseudomonadota > Gammaproteobacteria > Alteromonadales > Shewanellaceae > Shewanella > Shewanella sp. BJSY2023SW007. The sequence goes on from NZ_JBKORL010000068.1 coordinate 43,377, forward strand.
CGCAAAGACCGCTGCGTATTGCTACAGAAGCGGCTGCCTTGAGAGACCTGAAGCGGGTTGGTCGAAACTTACATATGTTGATAGAAGAGGATTGAAGCTGGCTATGACGCTGTTTTGGATGGTATTTCATTGCATTTGCAAGCAAATTCCTCGGCAACAAAAAACAAGATTGTTGCACACTGATGACAAATGGTACCGATATACGAATGAGTTTCTTTTATAATCATAAAGTTAACTTGCGCTTTTCTATTGTTGGCAGATGGGCTAAATTATCCCAAAGGCTTCGAAGAAACAGGGCTACACAAAAAGGCCGACAATAATTAAGGTGGGTTGAAGTTGATATCCGTATATTTGGTGGATGACCATGAGTTGGTCAGAACCGGGATCCGCCGGATCCTTGAAGATGAAAAAGGCATTAAAGTTGTAGGAGAAGCTGGTGATGGTGAAGCTGCTGTGCAGTGGAGCCGGCAGAATGAAGCCGATGTGATTTTGATGGATATGAATATGCCCGGAATAGGGGGGCTTGAAGCAACCCGGAAAATTCTGCGTTATCAGCCTCATGCCAGAATCATAGTATTGACAATCCACTCAGAGGATCCCTTCCCGACCAAGGTGATGCAGGCCGGAGCTTCCGGTTATTTGACCAAGGGAGCCAAGCCGCCGGAGGTGATCCAAGCTATTCGACAGGTAGCTCACGGTCAGCGATATCTGTCACCGGAAATTGCCCAGCAGATGGCCTTGAGCCAGTTTGATCAGACGGATGAAAACCCTTTCAAATCTCTGTCTGAGCGGGAACTGCAGATCATGATGATGATCACCAATGGTGAGAAGGTCAATGATATCTCCGAGCAGTTGAACCTCAGTCCCAAGACAGTTAACAGCTACCGCTATCGCTTGTTTGCTAAACTGGGGATCAGCGGTGATGTGGAGCTGACCCGGTTGGCGATTCGTTATAAAATGCTCGATACCGGGCAGTTCTGATTTACACAGGGAGCCATGGCTCCCTCTTTCTTTTGTTGTTTTCTGTCCCTGAAATCTTTATCTCCTCAGCCGTTATTCATAGAGTGGGTTCATGCCGCAGGAATTCAATCCCAAGCTTTTTCTTAAAAATCTGACCTCGGCACCGGGCGTCTATCGTATGTACGACAGTGCCGGTAGTGTGATTTATGTGGGCAAGGCCAAAGATCTCAAGAAACGGCTATCGTCTTATTTTCGCAAGAATCTTCCTAATGTGAAGACTCAGGCGCTGGTGTCTCATATCGCTAATATCGATGTGACACTGACTCACAGTGAAACCGAAGCGCTGATCCTGGAAAACGATTACATCAAGCAGTACTTGCCGAAATACAATGTGCTGCTCAGGGATGATAAGTCTTACCCCTTTATTTTGCTGAGCCAGCACAGGCACCCCAGGCTCGCCTACCACAGGGGACCGCAGCGGGAGAAGGGGCAGTATTTTGGGCCTTATCCCAATGGTGGTGCGGTGCGTGAAAGCCTGCATTTGATGCAGAAGCTGTTTCCTATTCGTCAATGTGACGATCTCTACTACAAGGCGCGCTCGCGTCCCTGTTTGCAATACCAGCTCAAGCGTTGTAGCGCTCCTTGTGTCGGCAAGGTCTCTGATGAGGAATATCAGGAGCAGGTCAAGCTGGCAACTCTGTTTCTCAAGGGCAAGGATCAGCAGGTGCTCAGCGCCTTGGTCAAGAAAATGGAACAGGCGGCCGAGTCCATGGCTTATGAACAGGCGGCACGCTATCGGGATCAGATCATGGCGCTCAGGCGGGTGGCTGAGCAGCAGGAAGTGTCATCCAGCCATGGTGATCTTGACGTGATTGGGGTGCACTACGCCTCAGGGGTGGCCTGTTTCCATCTGTTGTTCATTCGCGAGGGTAAGATTTTTGGCAGTCGCAGTTATTACCCCAGCGTGCCGGCGCAGACCGAAATGGCTGAAGTACTCAGAGCCTTTATGCTGCAGTTTTATCTCAATGTTGATATTCAGCGTACTATCCCGCGGGAAATTCTCCTGAGTGACGGCTACGAGGAGTTGGAAGAGTTGGAACAGGTGCTGATGGAAGCGCTGAACAAGAAAGTGGCCATCCGCACCCGAGTCAGGGGTGACAGAGCCGGTTATTTGCGCCTGGCCAAGACCAATGCTACCAATGCGGTCAATACCAAGCTGGCCCACCGCAATACGGTGGAGCAAAGATTTCTGCTGCTTGAAGAGGCGCTTGAACAAAGCACCCCGATTAAACGTATGGAGTGCTTCGATATCAGTCATACCATGGGGGAGAGCACTGTGGCTTCCTGCGTGGTGTTCAATCGCGAAGGGCCGGACAAGAGCGAGTATCGGCGTTACAACATCAAGGGTATTACCCCCGGAGATGATTATGCGGCGATGAAGCAGGCCTTAACTCGCAGGTTTGATAAGGTCAGTGCCCAAGGCAAGATCCCGGATATCGTTTTTATCGATGGCGGCCTTGGGCAACTCAGAATGGCTCAGGAAGTGGTTAACGAGAAGTTTGTCGGCATAGAGGCCGTACCTACGCTTATTGGGGTCGCCAAAGGCGAAAGCCGCAAACCCGGCTTGGAAACCCTTATCTTCGGTGATACCGAAGAGAGCTTTTCACTGCCGGATGATTCGCCGGCGCTGCATCTTATTCAACATATTCGTGATGAATCCCACAGGTTTGCGATTACCGGTCATAGAAATAAACGTCAAAAGACCCGCAACACCTCAAGCTTGGAGTCTATCCCGGGGATTGGTCCCAAAAGACGCAAGGCTTTGCTGCAATATCTGGGCGGATTACAACAAGTGAAGGGGGCAAGTGTGGCAGAATTGGCAAAAGTGCCAGGGATCAGTCCAGAAATGGCTCAAACGATACACGATGCATTGCGGGGGTAGTAAAAATCAGGCAAGATTGGCGCTGCTTTTGATTATTTGGTTTTATCATGCCGTTTAATATACCCATCGCCCTTACCTGGTTTAGGTTGTTCTTACTGCCTGTTTTTGTTCTGGTATTTTACTTTCCGTACACTTGGGCGCCGTTTGTTGCTGCATTTGTTTTCTGGCTTGCAGCTATTACCGACGCCTTGGATGGGTATGCGGCCCGTAAATTGGAGCAGTCCACTCGTTTCGGTGCCTTCCTTGACCCAGTAGCCGATAAGTTGATGGTGACCACGGCTTTAGTGCTGTTGGTCGAAGATTACAACACTATCTGGCTGACCTTGCCGGCGATGTTCATGATAGGACGTGAGTTGGTAATATCAGCACTGCGTGAGTGGATGGCAGAGATAGGTAAACGCGGTGCTGTGGCGGTATCCTGGATCGGTAAATACAAGACTGCTGCCCAGATGGTGGCAATTATCGGCCTTATCTGGAAGCAAGGTGATTGGATGATATATGCCGCTTACGCCTTACTCTATGTGGCAGCTTTCTTAACCTTCTGGTCGATGATCAGCTATATCAAAGCGGCCTGGAAGGATCTGATAGCCGGTTAAAAGGCGCTAATTTGTACCTGGTTGCACAATAATGTTTCGATAAGATTATTTAGTGTCCAAGCAAACAGTTAAGCACTAATTCTTCGTTGACAGTCAGGGTTAAAAGCGTAGAATGCCAATCCGTAGTCAGGGCAGGCTCTGAATACGAAGCAAGAAAAGTGACGCGACATTAGCTCAGTTGGTAGAGCGGTACCTTGCCAAGGTACAGGTCATCGGTTCGAACCCGATATGTCGCTCCAATCTTACACGGCACTCAGATGCTGTGACCTCAAAAAGGCGCGATGGCAGAATGGCTATGCTGCGGATTGCAAATCCGTCGATCTCGGTTCGACTCCGGGTCGCGCCTCCAAATTTAATTCTCCTCATTGAATTCCCTTAAAGTCACTCCAAGCAAACTTAGCCTCTGTTCTCATGCCAAGCATACGTCTGTACCAGTTTATGTCCGTAATAGCGGCTGATTTATATCAGATCCAATCCCAGCCCCAAAGTCAGATACAAGCGTCAGTATCGTTGAAAATAAACATCGCCTTTGTGAAGGGGCAGAGAGCCTGCCCCGAGAACGGATTAATCTTGCAGCAGCGCTTGTTTCAGTGATGGGGAAGCCTTAAAGCTTGGCTGATTGCCGCCGGCAATCTCCAAGGGTTCGCCTGTTTGTGGGTTACGACCGTTGCGGGGAAGGTGGTATCTGAGCTCGAAAGTGCCGAATTGTGGCAGATAAACCTTTTCGCCTTCTCTGAGAGCCTGGGTAAGGCTGGCGAGAATATATTGCAGTTGTACTTTGGCCTGAGACATTGAGATCTGTTGTCTTTCGGCCATCTGCCGAATGAGCATTTTTCTGTTCATTATATTGCCTGTTGCTACTTTGGCAGGATTTTATATCAAAATAATCTCTATAATCACAGTCTTACGCTGATAACTGGTTGATTATCAATCGCTAATGATAAGTTGTCAGTTAAAGTCCTATATTAATCTACGGCTATTCAGCCAGTTGTCTGCAAAATATCATCGAATCACAGCGCATATTTGCCATAATTGAATTTATGTCCCGGGAGGCCGATATGACAAAGTGCGTGTTAATGCCTTTACTGATCATTCTGCTCCTCTGCAGCGCGGTCTTTACAGTGAAAGCCGATGATGCCGCGCTCAGGATCCTGAATAATCAGTTGCAGTTGCTGGCGCTGCTGCCTGAAGGGCAGGAGTTTGCCGAAGATTTACGTTCTATGAGCCGTGGAGATCTCAATTTACAGCTGGAATTGCGTGAGGGGATAGAGCAGGATATTGCCTATTTCTGGAAGCGCCACGGCGTTCCTTTGACCTTCAACACGCTACCTCCTGATGCGGATTCGCTCAGCCGAGCGCTGGCGCTGGAACCTCAGGGGGATGACTATCTGGCCACCAGCAGCCGGATACGCTATTTGATCTGGCTCGCTGAGCGGCATCAATGGCCCAGGTTGGACCCAGGTGGTTGGCTGAGCCCAGGTGACAGCCATCTGCTGATCCCGACGATTGCCAGGCGTTTATATTGGCTTGGTGATCTTGGAGAGACTCCGGGAAATGACAAGCTTTATTCACCGCAGTTGGTTTCGGCGGTAGAAGCGTTTCAGTCCCGCCACGGGCTTAAAACCGATGCCATCATTGGTCCAGATACACTGCGTTGGCTCAATACTGAACCATTGCAACGTGCCCGCATGCTGGCCGGCAACTTTGTCGCTCGCACCGTTTACAAACAGCAACTGGGGAAGCGTTACTTGTTGGTTAATATCCCGGCGTTTGAGTTGACTCTGGTGGATGACAACCAGGTGCAGTTGCGCTCCCGGGTCATAGTCGGTAAACCCTATCGGCAAACCCCACTGCTCAGCAGTGAGATAACCAACATAGTTTTGAATCCAACCTGGACTGTGCCAAGGGGCATATTGAGGCGCGACTTACTGCCGCAGATCCGTAAAGACGGTGAATATCTGCAGCAGCGGCATTTCAATGTCTATGATTATCAGGGCAATAAAGTTGAAGAGAGTGCCGAAGCCTGGCAAAAAGAGGCGAGTGGCCGTTTCCCTTATCGGTTGGTGCAGCAACCGGGTGCCGATAATGCCCTGGGGCGTTACAAATTTCACTTCAGCAATGGCTTTAATGTTTATCTGCATGACACACCGGACAAGCATCTGTTTGCCAAGGCTAATCGCGCCTTGTCATCCGGTTGTATTCGAGTCGACAAGGTGGAAGAGTTGGCGTCTTGGATGGCCAATAATCTGGTGCGGGATAAGAGAAGCTGGCAGCGGATGCAGAGTGATTATCAAACCACTCAATGGTTTGCCTTCGAACAGCGCCTGCCAGTTCATCTGGTTTATTGGACAGCCTGGATAGATGAGTGGGAAAGAACGCAATTTCGCAGCGACATCTATCAGTTGAGTCCCGGGGTTAAGGTGGCTACTCAGGCACAGATGAGATTGGATACTGAATGGGCTAACAAGCCTGAGCCGCGGTCGGGCGGGGAAGCGCATTTGTTAGGCCCTTGAGGTTTACCGACATTATCTTCAACGGATTTTTTGCCGTTTTGACGGAGCGTTAAGCCTGTTGCACTAACTTAATATGGCACAAGGGATTATCCCATTTTTCACCTATTCTCCGGGAAAAGTTTACCTGCGCTGGGTCCAAATCGGCGCTTGACCTTGGCGTTAATCCCGTATAATTTGCCGCCTTGTGGTTGTTTTTTGTGCAAGGTGAATAAGTGTCAGTAGTATGTCCTGCCCGTAGGCAGTTGTTGATGGGTCTTGGTGGCGCGGCAATGGTTTCTATGCTTCCTTCAAAAGCGATGGCGAGTCGGTCTACCAAAGGTAGTCGATACCTGAGTTTTTATAATCGCCATACAGGGGAGCGTGGCGATGGGACTTATTGGAAAGACGGTCATTATCAGAGTAGCACTCTGTCTCAGTTTAGCCATCTGCTTAGGGATCATCGGCAGAACCTCGCAGCTCCCATGGATAAACGTTTGTTTGATCTCCTGTTCAATCTGCAGCAGACGTTGTCGATTTCTGAAGAGATCCACGTGATTTCAGGTTATCGTTCGCCTAAAACCAATGCCATGTTGGCCGGTAAGAGTAACGGTGTCGCCAAGAAGAGTTACCATATGCGGGGTATGGCGATGGATATCGCGATCCCCGGTGTTAACCTTCAGACTTTGCGTGAGGCTGCCCTGTCATTAAAACTAGGGGGAGTCGGTTATTATCCGAAGTCGGGATTTGTCCACATTGACTGCGGACCGGTGCGCAGTTGGTAGGTTTTTCTACCACAGAAAAGTTGGTTTCTGCCCTGCGGATAAAGCTCTGTTCGCGGGGTTTTCTGTCTTCCAGCAGTACCATCAACTCGCTGAACTGGAATCTGAGACGTAACAGCTCACGGGTTTGCTGCCAGTCGGCGACCAAGGTGTTGAGTCTGTCATAAAAGAGGGCATCTGAGCTCAATTGCTCGATAAGATCCGGGCAGCTGCAGGCACGCATCAGGTGTAACAGATGGCCGCTTTTCTGCTGATTACAGGCAAGAAACTCCAATAAAATCAGGTCGAGCTTCTCCTGTTGAAAGGGAGCATGTTCGATCAGGTAATGGAGTTCCGCTGCTAGTTTATAGCACAGGCTATCATCCCGTATCAGTTGCTGCAGATTGGCGTTCATCGGCCTGCTTCATGTAATAAAACCAGATTACTGAAAGCAGGGTAGCAGCAGCTCGATGGAAAAATTGTGATCTCGATCAGGGTAAAACCTCTGCTAAGCAATGGCTTTTCTTAATGATTACAGATGTTACAGATGAGCAACAGCATGATAGGGGGAAAAGTAGGCTTTTCTTTTACCTTTAAAGGCCAAATCAACTTGTTTGGTTTGCTGCCTTTGTGCTAGTATTCGCCCGCTTTATATGAAGGCAGCTATTGGTCGAAAATAGTTGCCAGTTATTGACTATCTAAAGAGTATTATTATGTCTTACACTATTCCAGCACAAACCCGCACTGAGATTGGGAAAGGTTCGAGCCGCCGCCTGCGTCGTGACGGGAAAGTTCCAGGTGTTATCTATGGCGCCGGCAAAGAAGCCGTTGCCATCGTGTTTGAACACAAAGATATCATCAACATCCAAACCAACGAAGACTTTTATACCAGCGATCTGACCATAGTTCTGGACGGTAAAGAAGTTAAAGTACGTGCCCAGGCTATGCAGCGTCACGTATTTAAGCCAATGATTGAGCACGTAGACTTCGTTTACGCTTAATTTATAATTGGATGTTGAAAAGCGCCCTCAGGGCGCTTTTTTTATGTCTGTATTTGGGATTTTGAGCTGCAGGGACAGTTTAAGTCGCATTTTATATCCCGGCCAGCAGGGATAAGCAGCGGATACCCGCAAGGGGGCATCCGCTACCATGAGAGTTTACAGCTTAAAGATCAAAGCTGTAGTAGATATCCAATGATTGGCCCAGAGTACCGGATACACTTTCCAGGTAGAGCTGCGATAACAGATAGTAGCGTACCGTCATTTCATAACCCGGATTGAATACACCGACACCGTATTTGATCATCAAGTCTTTGCCAATATAGCCACTGATGGCGACTTTACCATCATCATTGGTATCCAACTGCACATTGGAGAAACCAAACATCTCCACCAGCCCAGCGGCTGTGTCACCCAAGGTAGAAATGGCGCCACCATCAACCTGAGAGCTCAGCGATAACGCGGCGCCCATCATCAATGAGTTATTTTGCTCGTTACCTGCGCCAAAACCTTTCCCCTGAACGATATAGGAAATGATCTCCGCCTGCTCCTTGGCCGGGTTGGAGAATAACGTCACTATCGGTTTTTTGGGAGTGCCTGTAATACGTACCCCAGCGGTAATATCTTCATCGCGGATCTCCCGAACGGCTTCGATATTGAGGTTGGGGATCTGCATAGGCCCTACAAACTGTACCGCACCTGTGGCAATTTTCAGCGTCTGACCCATGAATTTATAGCTGCCGTTAACCACCTTGATATCACCAAAGAGTTGCGGCGGTTTCTGGGGCGCTTGTTGCATCCGCAAGGTACCCACCAACATCCCTTTGAGGCCCATACCATCGATAGCCAGTTTATCACCGACATCTATGTTCAGATTGGCACTCAGGGCCATGGGCGATGCTTTGACTTCCTGCTCGGAAATGGAGTCACTGAACACCACATCGGATGATACACTCACTCCGCCGGCCGGCAGTTGCACCACCTTGATGTTGCCGGAAGGCACCTTGATCTCGCCCGAAATATCGAGTGCGTCCGGGCTGAAATGCAGTTGAATATCCGGACTGATATTGACAATTGCCAGCGGCGGTTGAATAACACCGAGTTCTTGTCCCTTGAGCTGGATATCGCCACTGAATTGACCCTGTGGCCAGCGCAGTTGACCGCTGAGATTGGCTTGGCCGCTGCCCATCATCCATTGGCCCCGGAGCTCGGCCATTTGGCCGGCAAAAGCCAGATCCAGGGAGATTTGCTCCAGTTTAGTCGGGTTGGCTGTACTGGCCAGTTCACCATCTCGTAGGCTGAGTTGACCACTGAGCTCCGGGTTATTGAGGCTACCAGCCAACTTCAAGTTGGCTGCAAGTAGACCCTCAACGGTTTCGAGCTGCGGCATAAACTGACCAAGCAGTTGCAGGTTGACCTTGTCAATATTGACGTAACCACTGAGGCTGCGATCCGGGGTTACCTTGATATCCAACTGGCTTTCCCAGCGGGCCAGAGCATCAGAATTGAACAGAATATGGCTTCTTAACGCATCATCGTCCAAGGTGGCCTTGAGTGTCAGTGCCTGATAGTCGATGCTGGCGCTGGCTTGCTGTTTGCGTTTAAGGCTTACCGTTCCGGGGGCCAACTGGAAGCTGAGATTGCCCTGTGGACGCGCGCCGGGTTGCCAGGCGACGGCGGCATCCATTGAGGCTTCACCCTGCCAAGTGAATCGCTCGGGTAACAGCTTGGCCAGCAGTTGCCCGGGTTGCCCCTGATAGTGCAACTTGGCTTCACCTTTGTCGGTGAGGATGACATTATCGGTTAAGCAGAGTTGGCTGGATGGATGACTTAAACAAAAGGCGCTGAGCTCGCCTCGGTTTTGCTTTAGATCCCAGTCCAGTGACGCAGTTTGTTCAAGCTGCCATAGTCCCAGAATGGATCCCACGTTGAATCTGCTAAGTTCTACCTTGGCCTTTTGTTTGGCGAGATCCAGTTTACTGTGGATGGCAGTATCCAGTTGCAGATCGCCCTCGGTTTCCAGCCCCAACTTCTGCTGCTGTTCATTGCCCTTGGCTCTGAGAGTGATGCCATCAAGATGAATACCTGCACCGTCAAACTCACCTGTTTTCAGCGATAAGGCAAACTCATGCAGATCCAGTGGTGCATAGAGCGCCTTGAGGCGACTGCCGCTGAGATTAAAATCGCCAAATTTGATACTCTGGGTCTCGGCATTGAGCTGTACCTGCGGGTGTTTGGCATCGCCCACTACTTGGATATCGGCAGTTAAAGCACCAAACGCCTCGGGATGCCAGAGATTGAAGTCGGGCACGTCCAACGTGGCGCTGAGATCCCATTGCTCTTTGGCGCTGCCGGAAAGGTCCAGGCGGGTATTGAGTGCCCGCAGCGATAATCCTTGGCTGCTGAGCTCAAGCGAATCATCTATTTCCAAATCGCCTGTCAGTGCAAATGGCAGGCGGTCCAGTAAGCCTTGAAGTTGGGCTTGCTTGAGACTTACTCGCCATTTGCCTTCCTGCCAGCTGCCACGAGTGGCAAGCTGGCCGCTAATATCGCTGGATGGGATCACTGGCTTATCTTCAACCTGGCTTTCATCGGATTTGCTCCCGTTAGCTTGGCTTTGTGCGCTGCCAGCCTCGACGTCGCTGGTGCTTTTATTTTTGGCTACTTGGCTATTTGCTTCTTTTTCTTTGGCAGTTTGCTCCGCAGGCGGCAGATTGATCGCGCCGCTGTTGAAATGAGATAGTTCAAGCTTTGCATCCCAGGCTATGGCTTGGGCATAATCCAGCGTCCCCTGAAGCATTACTTTACCGGCGCTGCTGTCACTGCTGAACTCTTCAATCTTGAGCTTTTGGTCCTGATGTGCCAGGCGGGTATTGAGGAGTAGTTCGGGGTAGAAGGGGGTACTTAATTGTGCAACCAGATTGGCGGTTTGTTGCTTGAGATCGCCGCTGCTTTCAAGTTCTAGTCCGTTGACACTGTACTGAGCCTGGTCAAAGGGCCAGTAAAGCTCTCCTTCCGAGACATTCAGCGAATAGGGCAGTTCCGGCTTGGCAAGGTTGATGCTGGCATTGAGTGCCAGGCTCTGCTTGCCACTGAGTTTGGCCTTGAGCTGCAAGTCGCTGAAATCGCCTTTGAGGGCGAGATCCAGTTGTTGCTGCTCGAGCCCCGGCAGTTCAGATAAACGCTGTAACTCCAGTTGCGCCGTCAGTGCCATGGGCCAGTGCTTATCCAGAGTCAGTTCACCTTCCAGTGACAGACTGGCATCTGTGTGTTTGGCATAAAACTCGTTGACCCGCAGCTCGGTGCCTATGTAGCTGGCACTGAGACGCAGTTCCTGGAAGCTGTCATCCCTGCCCAAAATCTGCAGACGCGAGTTCTGCAATTCGGCATGTTTTAAATAGATGGGGAAGGGCATGGCAACCTTTGGCATGTTTGCCAGCACCCATTGTTCAGTCTCGGTTTTTTGCGCCGCTTTTTGTTGCTTAGCCGCGGCGGCTGATTTGTCTTTGTCTGCCGCTTGCGCTTCTGCCGCATTAGCCTCGGGGAGCAGCACGCTGAGCCCGCGGCTCTCAAGCTGGATGACTTGTAACCCACTTTCCTGCCAATTGGCTGCGGTATTCAATGCCGCAGCATCAAAGTGCATCTCATCGACCCGCACTTGAATATCCGTGAGGCTTGCTTGTTTCAGGCTGATGCCAAAGGGTAATACCAGTTCTTCCGAGTTGGGCGTATCTTCCTCTGCAGTTGAATCTGAGGCGAAGGCCTGAGTGTCTATGTCGACCTGGGTTGTTGTTAATTCCAGGGTGTCGACACATACCTGTTTTTGCAAAAGGCACGCAGGTTGCCAGGCAAGGGTAACGGCATCTACATCGACACTGATACCGTCCATCTGCCAATGAAGCTGTTTGAGTTGCAGCTCCCGGTTCAGGGTGCCGGAAGCATATTCCAGCTCCAGATCCGGTACTAAAGCACTGGCAATAAATACCGCCAGATGGCTACCGGGCGCCGTGCCCAGCAAGAGTGCCAACAGTACCAACAAGCCGAGCGGAATGTACAAGAGGGTACGGGTAGACCACTTCAGCCACTTGAGCCAGCGGGGAGACGGTTTCTTTGCCCTTTGTTTGTTGCTTGAGTTGGGTTCCTGCTGCATTGGGGTTTGGCTCATAATTCTGTCCCCATGGTCAGGTGAATACGCCAGGGCCTGTCTTCGGCATCGGATTCGTGCAGGCCAAAGCCCACATCCAGTTTGATGGGACCTATGGGGGATATCCAGTGAATACCACCGCCTACGGAAACCACAGGATCAAATTGATTGACATCAAAGGCGTTACCGGCATCGACAAAGGTACCCACACGCCAGCTTGGGGTCAGGTAATATTGATACTCCAGGCTACCGACAGCCAGATAGCGGCCACCGACAACTTCCCGAGACAGGCCGCCCTTGTCATTGGTGTAATCCAGGTGGGGGCCGAGTTCTTGATAGCTGTAACCGCGAATACTCTGATCACCGCCGGCAAAATAACGCAGTGAGGGAGGAATGATCGCCAGATCGCCTTCGGCCGCCAGATTGATCCCGAGATCGAGACGGGAGACAAATCTGTGCTTGTCAAAGAAAGTCTCAATCCATTTGAACTTGGCCTGCATCCGGGTCAGGCGAACATCTGAACCCAGTGAAGGGTCGGCATATTCAACGCTATAGAGTTGCCTGAAACCCGACTTGGGATCCAGACTGTTATCGCCGCGGCTGGTCTTGGAGAGGGTGGTGCCAAACAGCAGGAATTGTGGGTCATAATCAACGCCTGACTGGGTATAGCTTTCCTGAATTGCCTCCAGCGAGTAATTGAGAAGCCAACCGTTATTGAGCCGCTTGCTGCGGCCAACCCCGAAAAGCTTCTTGGTCGATTCCAACTGACCTGTATTGCTAAAGTCCCTATCCTCTGGCACATAGTCTTGAGTAACACCGTATTTGTCCCTTAGCAGGCCGACACGGATCTTGAGCTGATCATCCAAAGGGTGAGTCAGGGGTATGGTATAAGTCGAGAGGAATTTAGGTCTGTCTCTCGACCATTCTATGCTGGTTTCCTGAGAGTGGCCGTAACTGTTGAGCTGCGGAGTACGCCAAGTCACTCTGACTCTGGGATCCAGATTACTGTCTGTACTGGAGCCGATATCAGCCCCCAGACCCAGCTCTATAGAATGATCCGGTCTTGGGCTCAGTTCGACCCGCACAGGTATGCTGTCTTCCGTCAACTTGTCAATTTGAGGTAACACCTTGATATTGGAAAAATAGCCGGTATCCAACAACTCTTGATTAAGCTGTGTGACTTTGCGGGTACTGTAGGGGGCGCCGGGTTGGAATGGCAGTAAATCTTCGAGCAATTGCGGTTGTAGGCTGTGGCCCTCAAAGCTCACATCGCCAAACTTGTAGCGCTTGCCCGAGTCAAAATACAGGTTGAGTTGTGCCAGGTTGAGATCGCGATTCACGCGGATCTCCGATTTCTGATAATGGCCGTCAAAATAGCCTCGAGCCAGCGCCAGCGAGATTAGCTGCGATTTTATCCGCTCATAATCACCGTGGTTGAGAGGATCGCCTGGTTTGATCTTGATTTGGCTGAGCCAGCGATTGATCCAGGGATCGTTTAGCACTTCGCCTTCGAGGCGGATATCGATCCATTGCAAACGGGTGACTTCCCCTGGGGTAATTGTAAGCTTGAGCTCCCACGGCCCTTGTTCGTTTTCCTTGAGTTCCTGTTCCAGTTCGCCATGGTAATAGCCCATGGATTCCAGCGCGGCCTCGACACTGTCGCTGACATTAAACAGATAGGCACGGCGTTGCACCTCGGATTCAGGAAAGTTGCCCAAGTGTGCGCGGATATTTTTTTCAAGCTCACCCGATACCCCTTCGATGCGGAGATTAAGCAGAGGATCATCGGCGCTATTTGCTCGGGGGCTGGCCAGCATGATCGACGCAAAACTCAGGATATACGCGGGAAAGCGACTGTTTTTGGTCAAGGAAATCAGAACTTTTGTTTAATGTAACATTGTTGCATTGTCGCCTCTGATCTCGGCTCAGGCAAGTAACAGATTGCCATCCGGACCTAAAATGGTTACAAAGGCAGCAGTCGTTAATGTGGAAGCAATACAATGAAAACAAATATAAAAAATTTAAGTCTGAGCCTGGGACTTCTGCTGGGAGGTATGATGTCGGTCCAGGCTGCAGAGGCGCCCTTTGCGATTGCCATTCACGGCGGCGCCGGCACCATATCCAAGGCGGCTTTGACTGAAGAGCAGCAAAAAGCCTATCGTGAAAAGCTGACCGAAGCCGTCAATGCCGGTTATAAGGTACTGGATAAGGGCGGCGCCAGTATGGAAGCGGTACAGGCCGCCATCAGAGTGCTGGAAGACAGTCCATTATTCAATGCCGGTATCGGTGCCGTGTATACCTTTGATGGCAGTCATGAACTGGACGCCTCCATCATGGATGGCAAGAGTATGAATGCCGGTGCCGTTGCCGGGGTTAAACATATACGTCATCCAATCGATCTCGCCAGAGCCGTGATGGACAAGTCAGAACATGTGATGCTCTCGGGGGCGGGCGCCGAGGAGTTCGCCCTGACGTTGGGAATGGAGCTGGTGCCTGGCAATCGCTTTGACAGCGAAGCGCGCTATCAGCAGCTTCTCGATGCCAGGGCCAAAATCAACGCCGCCGAAGCCAATAAAGACTTTCAGGCGCGTCTGAGTCCTTTGGATCTCGATTACAAGTTCGGCACAGTTGGCGCAGTGGCATTGGATAAGCAGGGCAACCTGGCGGCCGGGACCTCGACCGGCGGCATGACAGCCAAACGTTATGGCCGAATCGGTGATTCACCTGTGATAGGTGCCGGCACTTATGCCGAGAACGGTGTCTGCGCCGTTTCGGCGACCGGCCACGGTGAGTACTTCATCCGTTTCCATGTGGCCGGCGATATCTGCGCCAGGGCCAAGTATCAGCAAAAGTCGATTTTGCAGGCTGCCGATGAAGTGATCAACCAGCGGCTGATCTCTGCCGGCGGCAGTGGCGGAGTGATCGCCATTGACCAAAGGGGCAATGTGGCAACGCCGTTCAACACGGAAGGGATGTACCGTGCCTGGCGCAAGAGCAATCAAGCGGCGGAAGTGATGATCTGGCGGGATAACTAAAATTTTGGATTGAGGCAATCGCTGTTGGCTTGAACCCCAAGGGCAAAATATTGGCTACACTGAACAATGAAGCCGTTTTGAACTTGGGGAAAACTATGGATTCGATAAAAATACGTGATCATATGGACCGTCAGCCCGTGCTGCTGAAGGCGGATATGTCGATAGCCACCGCGGTGGAAAAACTGCTTGAGGCCAACAAGGGCGGGGCGCCCGTGGTGGATGCAGCAGGAAGCCTGGTGGGTTTTTTGTCACAGCAAGACTGTATGGCTGCCATGCTCAAGAGCAGCTATCACTGCGATTTGACCGCCGTGGTGCGCGACTGCATGCGCGCCGATGTCCTTTGGGTCAGACCGGATGACAGCATGTTGCAGCTGGCCGAGCAGATGCTGGGGCAGAAGCCGAAAATATACCCAGTGGTGGAAGATGGCCGGGTGGTGGGCACCATCAACCGTACCAATGTGCTCAAGGCCATGAACAGCTATATGCAGCAGTGTTATTTGACCCCGGCCTGACAACTGCGCTTGATTTGACTGAAATTTGGGCATTATCAGTCAGTAAGCATACCCAAGACGGCGTATCCTTGTTAGGATCGCCGTTTTTGATCCCTAATGGACACAGGTTTTGAACGCTAAGCTGCACCCACTCTCCCGCGAATATCTGGATCTCTGCTTTCAAGCCGATGCGGCGCGCATTCGCCGCAGCTTATTCCGCTTGAAAAAAAGCCCCGATACAGAAGCCAAACAGCAAAAACTCGCCGAGCTCAGTGAAGCCGCGGTGCAGGCTTATGAAAGGGCGCAGCAAAGGCTGGCAGACAGGCCTGTCATCGAGTATCCGGATGAGCTGCCGGTGTCACAAAAGCGCGATGAAATCGCCTCGGCCATCATCAATCATCAGGTGGTGATAGTGGCCGGTGAGACAGGTTCGGGCAAGACCACTCAGCTGCCCAAAATCTGTCTCGACTTGGGGCTTGGCAGTCGTGGTCTGATTGGTCACACTCAGCCAAGGCGGCTGGCGGCCCGCAGCGTGGCCAGCCGGGTTGCCGATGAACTCAAGACAGAGCTGGGTCAGGCAGTGGGTTTTAAGGTTCGTTTCGCCGATGCGGTTTCCCAGGACTCCTATATCAAGCTGATGACAGACGGTATCCTGCTGGCAGAACTGGCATCGGATAAATGGCTCAGTCAGTATGATTGCCTCATCATAGACGAGGCCCATGAGCGCAGTCTCAACATCGACTTTATTCTGGGTTATCTGAAGCAAATTTTGCAAAAGCGCCCGGATCTCAAGTTGATCATCACCTCGGCCACCATAGATGTGGAGCGTTTTTCCAGGCATTTTGACAATGCGCCCGTGGTGGAAGTGTCCGGCCGCACCTATCCGGTGGAAACCCGCTATCGCCCCCTGTTGCAGGATGACGACGCCGACTTGGATCTGATGGACGGCATCTTTGCCGCCGTCGATGAACTCTGTCGCGAAGGCCCGGGGGACATTCTGATTTTCATGAACGGCGAGCGCGAAATCCGCGATACCGCCGAGCAGCTGAAAAAGCGTAACCTGCGCGATACCGAGATCTTGCCGCTTTATGCCCGTTTGTCATACGGCGAGCAGTCCAAGGTATTCAAGTCGCATCCAGGACGGCGTATTGTATTGGCCACCAACGTGGCCGAAACCTCGCTGACTGTGCCAGGGATCCGCTATGTTATTGACCCTGGTACTGCCAGGATAAGCCGCTACAGCTATCGCACCAAGGTGCAGCGTTTGCCGATTGAGCCCATCTCCCAGGCCAGTGCCAATCAACGCCAGGGACGTTGCGGTCGGGTTGGGCCGGGGATCTGTATTCGCCTTTATGACGAACAGGACTTTATCAATCGGCCAGAGTTTACCGATCCTGAAATTCTGCGTACCAACCTGGCATCCGTGATCCTGCAGATGCTGGCCATAGGCCTGGGTGACATTGAGGGTTTCCCTTTTATTCAGCCTCCGGATCCGCGCCACATACGCGACGGTTTCTTGCTGCTCGAAGAGTTGCAGGCGGTGAGCAAGCACAAAGGGGCGCTGAAACTGACCCCGCTCGGGCGCGATCTGGCGAAGATCCCGGTCGATCCCCGCCTGGCCCGCATGGTGCTTGAGGCCAATAAGCTGGGCTGTCTGCATGAGGTGATGGTGATTGTCGCCGGGTTATCGATTCAGGATCCCCGTGAGCGGCCACATGAGAAGAAACAGGCCGCCGATGAGGCCCATCGCCGTTTTGCCGACAAAGACTCCGACTTTGTTGCCTGGCTCAATCTGTGGCAGTACCTCAAAGAGCAGCAGAAGAGCCTGTCATCCAGCCAGTTCCGCAAGCAGGTGAAGGCCGAGTATCTGGCCTATTTGCGTATTCGCGAATGGCAGGATCTCTATGCCCAGCTGCGTCAGAGTGTGCACGACCTCAAGTGGCGCCTCAACAGTCAGGCCGCCGAATATGAGCCACTGCACCAGGCGCTGCTCTCGGGGCTGCTGAGCCATATCGGCTTCAAGGATAAAGACAACGAGTATCTGGGGGCCCGCAACCGGCGCTTCTTTGTGTTTCCCGGCTCGCCGCTGGCCAAGAAGGGCCCCAAGTGGATTATGGCGGCCGAGCTTACCGAAACATCACGCCTGTTCGCCCGTACCTGCGCCCGTATCGATCCTGTATGGCTCGAGTCTCTGGCGGCGCATCTGGTCAAGAAGCAGCACAACGAGCCCCATTTCGAAGCCAAACAGGGCAGTGTGATCGCCCTGGAAAATCAGGTGCTCTATGGCCTCACCATAGTCAACCGCCGCCGGGTACAGTTTGGCCCGCTGGAGCCGGTTAAGGCTCGGGAAATCTTTATTCGCTCGGCTCTGGCCGAGGGTGAGCTACGCTGCAATGAAGCCTTCTTCAAGGCCAACCAGGCGTTGCTCGAAGAGGTGGAAGATCTCGAACATAAGTCGCGGCGGCGCGACATTCTGGTGGATACAGATGCCTTGTTCGCCTTCTACGATGAGCGCATTCCACAAGGGATATACAACCAGCCCAAATTCAACACCTGGTGGAAACAGGCCAGGAAAGAGACCCCTGAGCTGCTCAATTTCAGCCGCGAACTCTTGATGCAAAGGGATGACACCCATGTATCGGCATTGGACTTCCCCGACAGCTGGCAGCAGGGCAATCTCAGCCTCAAGCTGAGTTACCATTTTGAACCGGCGGCCGAGGATGACGGCGTCTCTGTGCTTATTCCGGTGGCGCTGCTCAATCAGTTGGATGATACCGATTTTGACTGGCAGGTGCCGGGGCTTAGGGAGGAGAAGTGTGTTGCCCTGATCAAGTCCTTGCCCAAACCGCTGCGGCGCAATTTTGTGCCTGCGCCGGATTATGCCCGCGCCTGTGTGCAGGCGATGGAACCTTTTGCCCAGCCTTTGTTGCCCTCCCTGTGCAAACAGCTGTTGAGAATGAGTGGCACCCGCGTCAATCCGGAGGATTTCGATCTTAACGCCATTGCCGACCATCTGAAGATGAACTTCAAGGTGGAAGACGACAAGGGCAAGCTCTTGGCCCAGAGCCGGGATCTCGACAGCCTCAAGGCATCATTGCAGGGGCAGGTAAACCAGGCGATACGCAAGGTTGCCGACAAGGGCATAGAGCAAAACGCCCTGACCGAATGGAGCTTTGGCGATCTGCCGAAGGAATATCAAAGCCGCAAAGGCAGCTATGAGGTGAAGGCCTTCCCCGCCTTGGTGGATGCCGGTGATACAGTTTCTATCAAATTATTTGATGACGAACAGCAGGCGCTTTCCAACCACAGACAAGGGCTGAGAAAGCTGCTGCTTATCAATATTCCATCGCCGGTGAAACATCTACAGCAGGCCTTGCCCAACAAGGCCAAACTGGCGATGTATTTCAATCCGTTCGGCCAGGTGCAGATACTGATAGATGACATTATTGCCGCGGCAATTCAGCAGCTTTTGGATGAGCAGCAGTTGAATGTCCGCAGTGCCGATGACTTTGCCAAAGCCAAGGAGATCGTCAGGGCTGAGCTCAATGAAACCGCAGCGGCCATCGCCCTTAAGGTGGAGCAGATTTTGACCTTGCACCAGAAGATCCGTAAGCGTCTCAAGGGTAAAATCAGCCTGGATATCGCTTTTGCCATGAGTGATATTCAAAGCCAATTGGACGCTCTGGTGTTCAAGGGATTTGTTGAAGCTTCCGGTTGGCGCCGTCTTGGGGATCTGATCCGCTATCTCAAGGCGATTGAGCTGCGCCTGGACAAGCTGCCGGTGGATCCCAACCGTGACCGTTTGCACCTGCACAGCATTCACAACGCCGAGACAGAGTTCAAGGCCGCGCTTGCCAAGGTGCCGCGCAGCCAGGCGGTACCGGAGGCGCTGGCCGAGGTGCGCTGGATGCTGGAAGAGTACAGGGTTAGCTGTTTTGCCCAGAGTCTGGGCACTGCCTATCCGATATCGGAAAAGCGCATCCTTAACCAGTTGCAGCAGTTTTAACTGGACAGCTGCAGCTGGCTCCTAAAGTGGACGCGATAAAAAAACAGGCGGGCCCAGAGCACACACAGTGCCTGCTGGTGCCCGCTTGGTAAACGGCCATATTTCCTACCGCGGCTATTGTCGAACGCCGCTTATTCCCAATCAAATTTGCATGTTTTGATTAAGGCTTGGCTCTCATTCCGGCAATTGTTCACCTTGCCGCTCAATAGCCGAAGTTTGCAGCCTTGGGCCAATGTTTTTTCACTTCAGTCTTGATAAAGGCCTGCTTCTCCTCGGTCAGTTTCTCCAGCTCCACGCCTATGGCTGCCTGCGCCTTGGCCTTGGTGCTGTAGTCCGGATAATCGACTCGGGTTACGCCAAGGTCGGCATTCAGCTTGCTCAATATCTCTCTGGCAGCGCGGATCTGCTCTAAGCCCTTGTTCAGCAGGGCTTCACCCTCTTTGGCGTTGTGGGCGTGAATACCGTGGGAGGACATGGCAAAGTCCCAGCGCCACTGCGCATGGCGTATCCCCATAATGGCCTCTCCTATCTGTTGCCATTGGGCACCGGCCTTCCAGGCGGCACCGGCTTCATAGTGGGCCTTGATAAGCAGTTCCTGTAACTGTTGCGCCTTGGTCTCCAGTAGCGCCTTGTTGTCGGCAATCAGTTGGGTAATGTGTTGCTGACTCTGGTGACAACTGCTGCAATTGGCCGCTTCAAAGTCCGGCAGATGGTTGGTTATCTTGTGGTTGGTGAAAGATTTGCCGTCGGCGCTGGTTTCCTGGGTCATATGACAGGTGACACAGCTGATTCCAGCCTCGGCGTGGACGCTGCGGTTCCAGTGCTCAAACTCGGGATGGCGCGCCTTCACCAGCGGCGTTCTCGATATCGGGTGTACCCACTCGAAAAACTGCCGGGCATCATAGTACTTTTCTATCTCATCGGCGCTGTTGCCGAAGATCCAAGGGATATTGACCTTGTCCTGGCGCTCAGGCTGGAAGTAGTAAGTGACATGGCACTGGCCGCAAACCTGTGATTGCTGCATAGACTGATTTTGTTCGCCAAAGGGTTTGTGCACTTTGGCCATGGCATCCTGGGCATGAGGTCTTGGCAGTGTCAGTTCAGCTGAGCCTTGGGTATGGCAATCGGAGCAGTACACAGGATTTTGGATTTCCGGACCCAGCTCGGCAAAGCTCTTGGCAGAGAAGCCTTCTACACCCAGCTCTTTCATCAGCCTGGGCGCATCCGGCGTTTTGCAGGTCCAACAGCTGGCCGATAGGCCTGTTTCACCAGCCTTGGGGCTAACACCACTGCGTAGACTGTGACTGACATCGGCGACGGCAAAGTGGTGCCCTCTGGGGCTATGGTACTCCTTGGCATAAGCCGAGCCGGCCCAGAGGATCACGCTGGCGGGGTTTTTCTCAAGCATATCTTCCCGTTGCATCTCCTCTGAGGTTTGCGCCCAGGTCTGATATTGCAGGCTCGATGTTTTATCTGCTGCGACAACGGAAAATGACAGACTCAAACCGAGCACTAAGGGCAATGTAGTAGGGTGGGTAAAGGGGTTCACGACAGGCTCTCCTTGGTTGGGACGACGCACAAACAGGCGTTTGAAATTTGGTCCCTGAAATCAAAAAAGATATAACTAAAATGCATGATAATGCTAAGGAGCTCTGTCTGTAGTTGCAACCGCAAGATATTGTTTTTACTGAATTCTGTGACCTGAAACAGGATTCAGTTTCTCCTTATATAGTCGTTTTATCGCTTTAAAGCCCGCCCAGCCTGGACACTACTCCCTAAGGGATATTTTGCTTATTTCGTTGGTTTTTTAACCGTTAGTTATTGGCGAAATAGCCACTTCTTTGCTGTATTTCATGTGAGCCTGAATAGCTAAAAGCGGAAAATGTCGAAATTACAATCGATTGAGGCGGTTGAAATAAGTGATATCCGTCTTTTACCGGCTATTTATATGATCCAGATCAACAGTATCAGGTGTTTACCAACTTGGGGGTATACAGTTTGTTAACACTTTGCCTTTATGATTGAAACCGAAAAATAAATCGCATTTAAAAGGCGGCTTTAATCTGCCGGGCTTGGCGGCCGTTGCCCTGGAATAGCACAGCAGCAAGCCATCTTCATAGCGCCTAGGAGG
This sequence comes from Shewanella sp. BJSY2023SW007, assembly GCF_047314525.1. NCBI lineage: Bacteria > Pseudomonadati > Pseudomonadota > Gammaproteobacteria > Alteromonadales > Shewanellaceae > Shewanella > Shewanella sp. BJSY2023SW007. Next base: position 64,930 of record NZ_JBKORL010000068.1, read on the forward strand.
AGCCATGAGCGAGACACCGAGTACTGATGAAAAACGTCTGGAACTGAAGATATTTATCTTCCTGACGGTTTTTTTGGCGCCGCTGTTGTCGGTTTTGCTGGTCAGCGGTTTGGGCTTTGCCATCTGGTTTAGCCAAATTTTAACCGGTCCACCGGGAGCCGGTTAACGCAAATATAACGAGAGTCCTTAAAACAGGGGAACCAGATGAGTAGGGAATTGCATGTCAGCAGCCTGATCCTTCAGGTGATGCCACCCAAGATGGCCGGCGTTCGTCAACAAATTCTGTCGTTCGGCAATGCCGAGTTGTCGGTTAACGATGAAAGTAAGCTGGTTGTGGTGCTGGAAGGCCCGACCGAACAGGCGATCCTCGCCACCATGGACAGAATCAATGCCCTCAAGGGCGTGATCTCCACCGCTATGGTGTATCACCAGTGTGAACAGCTCGAAGAGGAAGAGCAATGAAAATGAACAGACGCGAATTCATGAAGGCCAATGCCGCCATGGCGGCAGCCGGGGTCGCAGGATTGGCTTTACCTGCCACAGCCAGCAACCTGATCACCAGTTCAGAACACACCAAGCTTGATTGGAACAAGGCGCCGTGCCGCTTTTGCGGTACTGGCTGCTCTGTGATGGTGGCCACCCGCGAAGGCCGGGTCGTGGCGACTCACGGCGATGCCAACAGTGAGGTCAACCGCGGCCTAAACTGCATTAAAGGCTACTTCCTGTCGAAGATCATGTATGGCCATGACAGGCTGCAGACTCCCATGCTGCGGATGACAGACGGCAAATATGACAAGCACGGTGAATTTACCCCTATCAGTTGGGATCAGGCCTTTGACATCATGGCCGAGAAGTGGAAGCACACCATCAAGACCAAAGGGCCGACGGCGGTGGGCATGTTTGGTTCAGGCCAGTGGACGGTTTGGGAAGGTTATGCCGCTTCCAAGCTGATGAAGGCAGGTTTCGGCTCCAACAATATTGATCCCAACGCCCGTCACTGTATGGCCTCGGCCGTGGGCGGTTTTATGCGTACCTTTGGTATGGACGAGCCCATGGGTTGCTACAACGATATTGAAGCTGCCGACGCCTTTGTGCTTTGGGGCTCCAACATGGCCGAGATGCACCCAATCCTCTGGAGCCGGGTCACAGACAGACGCCTCAGCGCGCCCCATGTAAAAGTCTCTGTGATGTCCACTTTCGAGCACAGAAGCTTTGATTTGGCCGACTTGCCGATTGTCTTCACGCCGCAAACCGATCTGGCCATACTCAACTATGTCGCCAACTACATCATCAGCAATGACAAGGTTAATTGGGACTTCGTCAACAAGCATGTGAACTTCCGCAGAGGTACAACCGATATTGGCTATGGCCTGCGGCCCTCACATCCGCTGCAGCAAAAAGCCAAGAACGTGGCCACCGCCGGTGAATCTACCCCGATGGACTTTGAGCAGTTCAAGGCCTTTGTCGCCGATTACAGCTTGGAGAAGGTCAGCAAGCTCTCGGGCGTACCCGAGCATAAATTGCTGGAGCTGGCGAAACTCTACGCCGATCCCGAGGTGAAGGTGACCTCCTTCTGGACCATGGGCTTTAACCAGCATACCCGAGGGGTTTGGTGTAACAACCTTATCTACAATATCCATTTGCTGACCGGCAAAATAGCCACCCCGGGCAACAGTCCGTTTTCACTCACAGGTCAACCTTCAGCCTGCGGTACTGCGCGGGAAGTGGGCACCTTCTCCCATCGCTTACCGGCGGATCTGGTGGTGAATAATCCAGAGCACCGCAAGATTGCCGAGACCATCTGGAAAATCCCTTCCGGGATCATTCCGCCCAAGCCCGGCTACCACGCGGTAGAGCAGAACCGGCGCCTGAAAGATGGCGATCTCAACTGCTACTGGGTGCAGGTGAATAACAATATGCAGGCCGGCCCCAATATCAACGAAGAGGGCTTGCCAGGATACCGTAATCCGGAAAACTTTATTGTGGTGTCCGATGCTTACCCAACGGTTACCACCCAGGCCGCGGATCTCATTCTACCTACCGCCATGTGGGTGGAGAAAGAGGGCGCCTATGGTAACGCCGAGCGCCGTACCCAGTTCTGGCATCAGTTGGTGTCAGCGCCCGGACAATCGCGCTCGGATCTCTGGCAGTTGCTGGAGTTCTCCAAGCGCTTTACCACAGACGAAGTCTGGTCCGAGGCTGTGTTGGCGGCCAATCCCGAATACAAGGGCAAGACCTTGTATGAAGTGCTGTACCAGAACGGCAATGTCAATAAGTTTCCTCTCAGTGAAAGCGATAACAAGTATCTGAACGACGAGGCCAAGCACTTTGGTTTCTATATACAAAAGGGGCTTTTTGAAGAATACGCCACCTTTGGCCGTGGTCATGGTCACGATTTGGCTCCCTTTGAAATGTACCACCAGGCCCATGGTTTACGCTGGCCTGTGGTTGACGGCAAAGAAACCCTCTGGCGCTACCGTGAGGGTGCGGATCCCTACGTTAAACCCGGCAAGGGTTTTGAGTTTTACGGCAAAAAAGACGGCAAGGCGGTTATCTTCGCGCTGCCATACGAGCCGGCGGCAGAATCCCCGGATGCCGAATATGATCTCTGGCTCTCTACCGGGCGGGTGCTGGAACATTGGCACTCAGGCTCCATGACCCAGAGGGTACCCGAGCTGTATCGCGCCTTCCCGGATGCCGTGTGCTTTATGCATCCGGATGATGCCAAAAAACGCGGCCTGCGCCGAGGGGATGAGGTCAAGGTAGTGTCCCGTCGCGGCGAGATACTGACCCGGGTGGAAACCCGCGGCCGCAACAAGCCACCGGTGGGTTTGGTGTTTGTCCCCTGGTTCGATGCCAGTCAGTTGATCAACAAGGTGACTCTGGATGCCACGGATCCGCTGTCCAAGCAGACAGATTTCAAGAAGTGTGCCGTGAAAGTGATGAAGGCCTGAGGAGGATAAGAAGATGAAATCGAATCATACCCTGTTGGCCTTTGCTGCACTGATGACCGCGCTGTCTGTCAATGCTGCCGGCATTCCCGAGGATAAGGTGGCGACTTTGCGCCAGGCGCCGCTCAATAGCCAGCCGACGCCACCTGTGATGCAGAAGGTGAGAAATACGGATATCAAACAGACCCGTAACTACCCGATGCAGCCGCCGGTTATACCGCACAAGATAGACGGCTACCAGCTGGATCTTAAGGTCAACAAGTGCATGTCCTGTCATGCCCGCAGTCGCACCGGTGAATCGCAGGCGCCTATGGTGAGCGTGACTCACTATATGGACAGAGACAATAACTTCCTGGCCGAGCTGTCACCCAGACGTTATTTCTGTACCCAGTGCCATGTGCCGCAACTGGACGCCAGATTGATGGTGGAGAATGACTTTGTCGATATGGATCACTTGCTCAAGTCCGGGGCTGAGAACCCATCCAGCCATTAGGAGTCGCTATGTTTGAGAAACTGAAACAGATATGGCGGGTGCTGAACCGGCCCAGTGTTCACTTCAGTCTGGGTTTTTTGACCCTGGGAGGCTTTGTCGCCGGGATCATCTTCTGGGGTGGTTTCAACACTGCCCTGGAAGCCACCAACCAGGAGGCCTTTTGTATCGGTTGCCACGAAATGGAGAACAACGTCTATCAGGAGTTGAAGACCACCATACATTTCACTAACCGCAGCGGGGTGCGGGCGACCTGTCCGGACTGCCACGTTCCCCATAATTGGACCGACAAGATAGCCCGTAAGATGCAGGCTTCCAAAGAGGTTTGGGGCAAGGTGTTCGGCACCATCAATACCCGGGAGAAGTTCGAGTCCAAGCGGCGTGAACTGGCCGAGCATGAGTGGGCCAGACTCAAGGCCAACGACTCGCTGGAGTGTCGAAACTGCCATAACTTCCAGTATATGGACTTCACCCGTCAGTCACAGCGGGCGGCCAATATGCACTCCACCTCGCTGGCAAGCGGTGAGAAGACCTGTATCGACTGCCACAAGGGGATAGCCCACCACCTGCCGGATATGCAGGGAGTGGAAGGCTTCTGAGCCCAAAGCTCTGGGCAGAGCCTATTGCTTCATGGAAAAAGCGCGCCGAACTTTCCCGGCGCGCTTTTTTATCTGTTAAATCGCCAGTCAAAAACCATGATTAAGCAACGCCTTATTGGCCGCTCTGCTGTTGCCGACTCAGGAGTTTAAGCTCTACTTGATTGCCGTCAGGATCGTAAATATAGATAGAGCGGCTGTAACCCCGGGCGCCATATTTTTCCGAAAATCCTTCATGGTGCACGCCGTGTTGCTCAAGGTGTTGTAGCACTGAGGCTTCATCCTTGGCGGCAATATTGAGGCAGAAATGCGCCATATTGAGGCCTAAAGGTTGATCGCTTCTTGGCACCAGATCGATAAGGGCACTGCCGAATCTCAGTTGCAGCAGGCGAGGGGAGTCGAGCCGCCGCTCGGGATGAGCCCCCAGTACTTGGGTATAGAATGCTTGGCTGGTTTCCAGACTGCTGCAGATCAACACCAGATGATCTATATCTATCGCACTGAACATAAGCTCTCCTGCATGCCGTCACAACTATTGTCAGCTTAGCAGGATAAAGAACACCCGCGCGAGTGGCGGGTGTGGTTTTGCGTTTGTTTCAGTCCGGTTGGTGCTTGGCTCAGGACGGGGGCTTTACTTGAGCGGTTCGCTCAGCTGGCGTCTTATGTTACTCACCAACCACTCGCTGACATCATGGCCATTGTTGCTGAGCATCTTGGGGAACATGGAGATGGGCGTCATGCCCGGGAAGGTATTGATCTCGTTGAGCAGTATCTCGCCTTCATCGGTAAGGAAGAAGTCGATACGCGACAGGTGGGACAGCTTCATGCCCTTAAAGGCACGAATGGCATAATCGCGTATGGTATCGATTTGCGCTTGGCTCAATTCGGCCTCGACCTTGGTCACCGCCTTGCTCTTGGCATCATACTTCTCATCGAAGCTGTAAAAGGTGTTGTTGGCGCAGATGATTTCACCCGGCACTGTGGCAATCACTTCACCCTGGTATTCATATACGGCCACTTCCAGCTCCCTGGCTTTGATGGTCTTTTCCACTACCACGTAGGGGGAGTAACTGAAGGCCTGCTCCAGCACAGAGGGGATATCATCGCCATTGTCCACCCGGTAGCAGCCGACGGATGACCCTTGGGATGCTGCCTTGATAAACAGTGAGCCCCATTCATTCAAGGCCTCACGGCAGCGGGTGTTGGCCACTTCACCGGCTTCACTGAGAAACAGATAAGGGGTATTGGGGATGCCGAGCGCACTGAACCACATCTTGGCCGTGACCTTGTTGAAGCAGTTGCTGCTGGGTTCGGAGCCGCAGCCGAAATAGGGCAGGTTGATCAGATTGAAATAGGACTGAATATCGCCGGTCTCACCCGGATAGCCGTGAATGCAGGGGATCACATAGTCCACCGGCCAGCTGGGCTCGGCCTCATCGAAGCGCACTTCACGGCGATTGGTCAGCTCGCAAACCTGGCCCTGCTTGGTGTGGTAGTGGCCGGCGGCGTCCAGCTCCAACCTGAGCACTTCCATGTCGGGAATATTTGCCAGGCAACTTTCGATATAGTCAGCCGACATCAAAGAGATACTGTGCTCGGCGGCCCCGCCGCCACAGAGTAACAAGATATGGGTTTTGCTCATGAATTCTCCTGACTGAGCGGCCTGATAAATAACCTTGGCCGATATTATGCCTGCTTAGACAGGCCTTGAGTATAACGGCAGCTGACGCAGGCTCTCATCTGGTTATTTTGCCGCCAGAGCGAAACGGGGCCGTATGGCATCTGGCCCGGTTGCTGTTTTCGTTATAGTCATGGCCACAGTCATAGTTTCTGCCATAGCCATAATCTCTGCCACAATCACTGCCACAGCCTATCGGCCAGCCCCGAGGCCCGGCGAGTGAGGCGACGACAGGCGCCGTCAAACACTGAGCTGTTGCCCAGGCAGCAAAAATGCTGTTTGGCGCGGGTAATGGCGGTGTAGATCAGCTCCTTGGTGAGCAGTTGCAGCTGCGCCGGGCTCGGGCTCGGCGGCAACACCAAGGCCACAGAATCAAATTCACTGCCCTGGGACTTGTGCACTGTCATGGCAAAACAGGTCTCGTGGCCGGGAAGACGTGCCGGCAACACCTTGAGCACACTGCCGTCGGCCTGAATAAAGTGCGCCAGCAGCCTGTTGCTGTCACGATCGGGCAGAATAACGCCGATATCGCCGTTAAACAGCCCTAGGTTGTAATCGTTGCTTTGGATGATCAGCGGCCGGCCCGGATAAAACTCCTGCTGCGGGGCGATCAGTCCGGCCTGTTTCAACACTTGTGTCAGTTGCCGATTGATCCCCTCGACACCGAAATCGCCGCCACGGGTGGCGCACAGCAGTCGAAAGCGGTTGTAACGGGCGATGATCTCCTCGGCGCCGATGTCCGGCCTGTGCACCACTTCCAAATAGTCGCGGTAGTGCTCACAGGCCTGGCTGAGAAGCTGGGCCAGCCCCTGCTGCTTTTTACCGATTTCCAGCCACTCAAGCTCCTGATAACCGCCATTCCAGGCATCAGTTATCGCGGCGCCATCACTGAGGTTTACCGCCTTGGCCAGCACGCCTATGCCGGCATCGCCGCGGAATCTGTGGCTGTGACGCAGCATACAAAGATTATTGCCTATGCCGGGGGCGAGATTGACGCAATCGCTGAGGTCAAAGCCGGTGAGCCTTGTAAGGGTTGCGGCAAACTCGGCGCTGTAACGCATGCGCCAGTCCTGCTGGTGGCGCAGACCGGCGCAGATATCGGCGAGCACGGCGCCGGCTTCCACCGAGGCCAGTTGATCCTGATCCCCGAGCAGTATCAATCTGGCATTGGCGGGCAGGGCATCGAGCAGCCGGTCCATCATAGGCAAGTCCACCATGGAGGCTTCATCGACAATCAGCAGATCCAGATGCAGCGGGTTGTCTTGGTGATGACGGAATTTGTGCGAGCCTGGGATCACCCCCAGCAGGCGATGCACAGTGGCAGCTTCTTCGGGGATCTTGTCTATGGCGCCAAGGTCAAGCTCGGCGGCAAAGGGCATAAGCTCTTTGGCCAGGCGCTGTTTGGAGGCCTTTATCGATTCGGTCAGGCGCGCAGCCGCTTTACCCGTGGGGGCCACCAGACGTATGTTCATCTCACTGCCGAGACACAGGAGCATCAGCAGCTTGGTGACCGTGGTGGTCTTGCCTGTGCCCGGGCCGCCGGTGATCACCGCCAACTGGCGACAATAAGCGGTGGCGGTGGCGACTTTTTGCCAATCGCGTTTGCCGGACTTTTCTCTATTAGTTTGAGTTTCACCATCAGTTTGAGCTTCACTATCGGCTTCAGCTGCATCATTAGTCGCTTGGCCAGTATGGCTGGCGGGCGGCAAAAACAGGCAATCGAGCGCGCGCCGCACTTCGTCGGTGGCGGGGTATTCAGTGGCGGCCATGGCGGTGAGGCGCCGGGCGACCCGGCACTCAAAATCATAATAGCGTTTGAGGTAGAGGCGGCCAGCGTCGAGGATCAAGGGTTTGTCTTCACCCGGGGCGCCGACGGCGGCAAAATTGGCCACCGCCAGCTCAAGGCTTGCCGGGTCGGTATTGAGGCGCACACTGGGGTGGGGCTCTGCCAGAGGATTATCAAACGCTATGCTCCCCAGTGGCAGGCAGGCGTGCTGCGATGATAACTGGCGGCTCAGCAGGGCGCACAGCAGCAGAAACAGCGGCGATGGCTCCCGGTGAATGGCGGCCATCTGCAGCGCAAAGTGGCGGTCGAGCGCCGTCAGCAGCCGCTGCTCTTCCCATTGCTTAAGCAGCGCAGTAACAGCTTGGCTGCTTTGCAGTATTGATGGGCTATCTGTCATAGACTCAACTCCAACTGAGGGACGCTCGAGGGCGACTCGCCCTTGAGTAAGGCATCCAAGGCCAGGATCACGGCTTCATCCGGCCTGTCCACAAACACCCCGGCGCCGGGATGGGCCGCGGACATGCCCCGTAGAAACAGATAACAGCAGCCGCCGAAGTGGTTTTGATAACAATAGTCCGGCAGTTTGAGGCTCAGATATCTGTGCAGCGCCAGGCTGTAGAGCAGGTACTGGAGATCGTATCTGTGCTCGCTGATGGCGGCGGCCATCTTGTCCTGGCGGTAATCGCTGAAATCGTCCCCCAAATGGTTGGATTTATAATCGGCAATATAGAAACGGCCCTGATATTCAAAGGTAAGATCGATAAACCCCTTGAGCATGCCCTTGAAGGCATCGAAGCGCAGCTCACCGCCATAACCGTGTTTGGCCAGCAAGCGGCTGAGCTCGGTATCGATAAGCTGGGTATCGCCGCCAAGGGGCAGATAAAACTCCATCTCCACCAGCTTTTGGCGCTTGCTGAGATCAACCAGGCGCAGACTCTGCCCCTGGGGCAGAGCGATGTCGGCGTTAAGCAGATCCCGATACCAGTCATAAAGTACATCCTGCCAATCGCTGTCGATGCCATACTGCTGCATCGCCTGGGGCAGATGCAGCAAGAGCTCCTCCTCGGCCTGGGTAAAGTCGATTTTCTCCAGTACCAGGTGCATAAAAGAACCGGCATTGGCGCCGCGCTCGAAGCTGAAGCGGTTGGCCGGCAAGACATCCTGCGGTTCATAGACAGAGGCCGGCTCGATTTCAAACTCCTCATCACCGGCGCCCGGCAACACCCGCTCGTGGGGCAGATGTTTGACCAAGCCGGAATAGCTGCCGACCCGCCAGGGTGCGCCTTGACGCGCCGCCGGCACCTGGGCACAAAGTGGGCTTGGAGAGTGGTTTTCAATGCCTTGAAGGCAACTTGGGTCTGCATCGCCCATCTCGGTCAAGGAGATGGCCTCGCAAACAAGGGATGCGGCGGCGCTTTGCAACCTATCGCCGTCACAGTCCTTGTCTTCAATGCCGAGCAGATAGCCTATGGCTGTGTCTTTCAAAAAGCTGTTGATGCCCGTCTTGTTCATGCGGCAATGGTTGGCCAGCCCCAGATAACAGCGATATATGGGCCGGGTCAGCGCCACATACAAGAGGCGCAGATCTTCGGCCAGCGTCTCGCGTTTACAGGCTTCCCAGCCTTCATCACTGGCGTCCAGATCCCAGACTAATTGATTGTCTTTGTGGTACAGCATGGGCGAGGGGCGGCGACTGCCGTCGCGGGCCAAACTGACAAAGGGGATGAAGCACACAGGATATTCCAGCCCCTTACTCTTGTGGATGGTGACTATCTGCACCAGGTTTTGTTCGCTGGCGAGCCTCAGTTGCTGCTCTTCACGGCTCTGGCCGGAGAGCAGTTCCTGCTCAAACCAGTTGACTAGGGCGCTCATGCCTTCGAGCTCGGTGGATTTTTGCTGCAGCAGTTCCGCCAGATGGCGAAAATCGGTGAGACGCCGCTCGGCGTTGGCCTCTCGGCCAAGCCGCTCCAGCAGCTGCCAGTGATCCGCGAGATTGAGCAGCGCCGGCATGATGCCGCGGCGGCTCCAGAGCTCATGCAGCGACATGAAGGTATCGAGCACCTCGGCGCGCAGTGTCTCAGATTGGTTGAACTCATGGATATTATTGGCGCTGAAGCCCAGCAAGCGGCAGGCCAGTGCCGAGCGAATCGCCCGTTCATCCCTGGGGCTGGCGAGCGCTTTGAGGATAAGGGCGATTTCCCGCGCTTCCTCCGTGCCCATTACCGAGTCGCGGCTGAGGAACACGGCGCCGATTTGGCGACTATTGAGCGCTTGTTGCATGACGGCGGCTTCATTTCTGTCGCGCACCAAAATGGCGATATCCCGGGCGCGCAGCGGCTGCTCATTGCCACTGAGGCGACACTCGCCGCGGTTGGCGGCATTGAGCAGGCGCACGATTTCGGCAGCAGCATCTTCGGCCAGCAGCTTACGGGCCTGGGTCTTGTTGAGGCCCTTGTCCGGATCTTCCTTGAGCAGCCTGAGCTGCAGCGCCGCCGAGTCTCTGCCGGGCGCGAGCAGCTGTTTACTGCCAGCGTCCTTGGCCTTGACCGGCTCGAACGGGATGGCGTCGCTGATAAAAGGGTCGCTGTGGTTGGCAAACAGGCGGTTGACTGCTGCAATCATGTTGCAGGCCGAGCGGTAGTTGGTGTCCAGATTATAGTGATCGGCGGTATTACGCCTGGCCTCAATATAGGTATAAATATCGGCGCCGCGAAAGGCGTAAATCGCCTGCTTGGGATCGCCTATCATCAACAGCGTGCGACTTGGCTCAGGCTTGGGTTCAGGCTGGGCGCCGGCATCCGCATCCTGCTGTGGCAACTGCGCCGGGTAGATGCCGGAGAAAATTGCAAACTGCAGCGGATCCGTATCCTGAAATTCGTCGATAAGCGCCACCGGGAAGCGTTTGCCTATCTCCTGCTTGAGCTGCTCACCTATGGCAAGGCCGCTATCCGGCGCCGTCTGGGTCAGGCCGCCTATGGCCTTGGCCAGGGTCAGCAGTAGATCGTCCGGGCTCAGCAAGTTGCGCTCGGCCTTGAGCTCGGCAAAACGCTCGGCTATCTGGGCTCTTGCCTGATAGAGAAATGCCGGAATAAGCGAGTCTACGCTGTCTCTGAGCGCTTCTATCTGCGCCAGTAGCGGCGCTTGTTGTGCTGTAGGGATTTCGCCGCCTTTTCTCAGTTTCAGTGACCCGAGAGCCAGGCTGTCCAGGAGTTTCGGGGTCGGCAGCCCCTGATGATACTTGGCCCAGTTGTCCATCTGCTCCAGCATGGCCGTGAGCTTGGGGTAGCCATCGGCCTGCTTGCCATAGCTGGTGCCGTTGAGCGGCAGGCTGTGGAGCAGGGCCTCGGTGGCGTCCCTTTCTCTTGGCCAGCTCAGTCGTAGCCTTGCGAGCTGAGTCTGCAACTGCTCGGCATATTGGTCGAATTTCCCCGGGTCGCGGTTGGCGCTCGCTTGACTGGCGCCGAGCAGCGGTCTCAATTCGCGCCCCAGCGCATCCGGAGTGGCGTAATGGGCGGCTATCGCGGTCGCCAGCGCTGTTGGCAGCCGATAACAGACATGGCGCCAAAAATCGCGCACACTCTGGCGCAGATATTCGCTGTCATCCAGGGTAAATTCCGACTCGAACAGCAGCGCCGACTCAAAGGCCATATCCGAGAGGATCCGCTGGCAAAAGCCGTGAATGGTAAAAATGGCGGCTTCATCCAGGCTCTTGAGCGCCAGAACCAGCTGCTTGAGGGCGGTTGCGCGCTGCGTTGGCGGGCAGCGCAGATAAAGCTGCTCGATAAAATCGTCTTTGACGCTTAAGCCGATAAAGCGCTGATAACAGCTGCGGATCCTTTTGCGTATTCTGTCGCGCAGCTCTTCGGTGGCGGCGTTGGTAAAGGTGACCACCAGGATCTGCTCACAGCCGAGGCCCGGGCGCTCAAAATCACCCAGCAATAAGCGCAGATAGAGGCCGGAAATTGTGTAGGTCTTGCCGGTTCCGGCACTGGCCTCAATCAGGCGCCGGCCGCTCAGCGGTAAACTCAATGGCTCCAGTGCTTGCATATTATTCCTGCCCCATCTGGGTAAAATCGGCCAGGGCGGCCAGTTTGTCTTTGTGGTAAAGGCTGATAAGCGGCGCCAAAATCCCCTGGGCCAACGCCGGGAAACTCAGGCTCTGCTTGAGTCTGAGTTGCCAACCGCCTGGCAACCCCGCACTCATGTTGCTCAGCGAAAACTCATCTTCACTCAACTCATTTTCACTCAGCTCATTTTCACTCAGCTCATTCTCATTCAGCTTAGGTTCGCCAGCTTTGAGTCCAAAATCCGTCGCCGTGGCAGCATAGGTGCTTTCATCAAGGGTTAAACCAAAGTCTTCCGGAAAGCGGAACAGGCGGGCGTTATGGGGATCCTGGCCGTCACCGAACCCGGCATCATCCAACCAGGCGCTCTCGGCCTCAGCAAGCCGCAGCTGATGTTCAGTGTCAATGGGCAATCCATCTTCTACCTCGGCGCTGAAGTACGCCATGGAGGTTTGCGCCATAAAGGGCAGTGGCCTATGTTGCCCCAGCTCAAACAAGGCGGCCAACTGACCCAGCAGGGCCTTGGCGGACTCGGCCTTGAGCGGCGCCATGGCGTGGAAGTGACCGGCATCCAGCAGATAGCTGTGCCTGTGAATGCCGCTGGCATTGAGGCACAGATGGCGAATATAGAGGCTCAACAGATCCTTGGGCTTGGTGGTACCCGGCCTTAAGTTGACCAGCCCCTTGGGGTAGCAGTCTTCGATGCGGCCACAGAGCAGCAACTCGCGGCCATTGACCTCGAGCTTGAGCGCTATTTCAACGGCATCCGGCTTGGGCAATTCGGCGCGAAGAAAACGGGTGCGCTCCACCGCCGGGGCGATATCGCGGCGGTATTGATCCAGCAGCAGATCGTCAAACGGCGCCATCGGCAGCAGACCTTCGGCCTTGAGCTTGTCGAGCAGGGTTTCATCCAGCTCTCCGCGCTCGTCTTCCAGCGCATCCTGCATCATCAGCAGCTGCAGCTGATAGCGTTGCAGGGCGTTGAGCTCAAAGGGCTCATCATTGTCCTGACTGTCGATATCCAGCCTCAAGTCCAGCTGCAGCACCCGCTGGCAGAAATACTGCGCCGGGTTGCGGAAAAAGCGGATCAGCGCCGAGAGTTCCAGCTCCGGCTCCTTGAGGCCGGTTTCCTCGCCCAGCTCATGTTCAATAAAGGGCGCCGGACTTTGGGCGGCAAACATCTCCCGGGGGCACCACTGGGTTGCAAAACTGCCGGGCAGCTCGCTGTCACTGTAGAGCCGGGCGTCGAAGGGCTGCAGCGGCTGCTGAATGATGAGGCGCTGCATCAGCGCATCGGCCGCCAGATCGCCAAGGGCGGCAATCTCATCGGCATCTGTGGGCACTGATGACGGCGTAAATTGCGCCTCGTCCGGGCGGTAACACAGCTGAATGTATTCCAGCAATTCCGATACCAGCATGGAGGGAATACGCTCACTGTTATCGCGCTCGCTGTGGCCTATGTAACTGATATAGAGCTGATCCCGGGCCGACAGCAAGGCTTCGAGAAACAGGTATCTGTCATCCAGGCGTCTAGAGCGGTCGCCGCGTCTTGGCTTTTCATGGGCGGTGAGATCGAACCCCACAGGATGTTGCACCCTGGGGTAGACGCCATCGTTCATTCCCAGCAAACACACCTGGCGGAAGGGGATGGAGCGCATCGGCATCAGGGTACAGAAGTTGACGCTGCCGGCGAGGTAACGCTGACCGACCCTGGACTCACTCAAGGTTGAGTTGAACCATTGCCAAACCACTGTCAGCGGCAATACCCCGCTAAAGCCCGACAATCGCAGCTCTTCGGCGAATCTGTCTATGGCCTGGCGAATGTCGTTGATTTCTTCCCTGGCATCGTCTTCCTGGGCCAGATAAAAGGCATCGAGCAGGGCGTTAAGCTGCGCCACCCGCTCTTCCGGCGGGGTTTGCTGCTTGAGCTCTTCCCTGAAGTCATCGAGCGCTTCAATAAAATTCAACAGCTTGCCGAGCGCCTGCGCCGACTGGCCTTCAATACCGGCCAGCGGCAGATCGCCCTGATACAGCTCGGCATCATCGCCCAGGGCATAGCCCAGCAGCATGCGGCGGATCCCAAAGGCCCAGGAGTGTTTGTCAAACCCGGGCAAGCCCAGTTCTTCGCGGTTGTGACTGTCGCGGCCCCAGCGAATGCCGGCGGCCTTGAGCCAGCCCTTGAGCTGCTCCAGCTCCTCCTGGGCTATGCCAAAGCGGGCCAGCACAGCAGGCACTTCGAGAATACTGATGATGTCTGTCAGACCAAAGCGGCTCTTGTCCAGCGCCAGCAGGTTGAGAAAACCGGCAATTAAGGGGGATTCCTGGGCCGCGCCGCGATCGGCTATGGCATAGGGGATGAAATGATCGCCGCTCTTGGCGGAAAACACCGCATCGATATAGGGGGCGTAGGCGGCCACATCGGGCAGCATCACCATGATGTCCTTGGCGGCCAGCGAAGGGTCGCTGCGCAGGCGATGCAGCAGATGATCGTGCAAGGTTTCCACTTCCCGCAGTGGACTGTGGCAGCTTCGCAGTGTGATGGAGTCGTCGGTGGCGGCCAAGGGCCTGCGCCGGGCGATATTCAGGTATTTGCTGACATCCGGCCCCAGAGGCTCGCCTAAGGTTTCCATCTCCAGAATGTCATTTTGAATGCCGCCGAGCAGGGTATCTGTGTTGCCTGGGTGAAACAGCTCTTCCAGTTCCAGCCGCTCAGGTGGCAGCTCCAGCACCATATCCAGCAGCTCGCGGCCGAGACGGCCGTTATTGGCCAGAATGGGATTGCCCACTTCCAGCTTGTCTTCCCAGAGCTCGGGCAACTGTTTTTTGCCCTCAAAAGCCAGCGCCATCCGCGCTCGCGCCCTGGGCTCTATGATATCGCCCCAATAGTGACGACAGGGGCTGAGGCTCAGCATCACTACCTCGATGCGACTGGCGAGCGCATAGAGTACATCCAGTGTTTGCGGCGCCATCGAGGAGATCCCGAACACGAACAACCTGGGCGGCAGGTCTTCCAAGGCATGATCGCTGCCGCCTGTCAGCGTTTCTATCAGCGCCTGGTGCAGATTGGCCCTGTGGTAATGGCTCTGCTGCAATTCCTGATTGTTGTAACGCACCAACTCGCGCCAAAGCTCGGGTTGCCAGGCGTGCTGCGGCGCTATCTCCAGCGGGGATTCATTTTGCTCCCAGCCGAGGATCCATTCCGGACGGTATACCAGATATTGATCGAAAATATCGGCGATACGGCCGCTGAGTTGAAACAGTTTAAGTTCGACATCGTTGCCCAGATAATGTCTGAGCGGTGCAAAATTGTCTCTATCCAGAAGGGAGGGCAACAGCGCCATCAGTTTCCAAGTCATCGCCGCCTTGGTAAAGGGGTTTTCCTTGGGCACGTCATCGAGCAGCAGATAACAGAGCTGCCAGATAAAGCTGGACGGCAGCGGAAACTCCTGCGCCGCCGCCACGCCATTGTGGCGTGCCAGCTCAAGGCGGAGCCAGGTGGACATGCCGGGGCTTTGCACCAGAATTTGCTCGCAGCTAAGCGGCGACATGCCGGGCACGCCATCGCGAAGCCGGTCTGCCAGGGTGGCCGACAGCAATTCCATCTTGTTGGACTGGATAAGAGTAAACATAGGCAGCAGGGTTACCTGGCTTTGGGCCGTTTATTGCTTTGGTGCTCTATTCTAGGTGCTTGATTTATCGGGTTGCAAATCTTGTTTCAGCAGTTTGAACCACAAAGTGCGGGACTGACGGATAAAGCGGCGTTTATATATTGCCGACTCCTTGGAAGCGCCTTGATACTTGAGCTGAATATAGAGTGAGGTCCAGCTTTCTATCTCCTCTGTCAGCGCCGGCCAGCGCGCAACAAGCGCCGCGGCGTAATCCACAGGCCCCAAGGAAGCTGGCTTTGGCAGCCCGAGTCTGGCTGCCTGGCGGCATACCTTGAGATAGTGACGGTTGATGCTGTCCGGGCCTCTTTTAAGCCGCAGCAGGCCAGTGTTGAACATAATGGCGATAAAGGTAAGGGTCATCACCCCGAGGACCAAGGCTGCCAGACGGCCGATACTCACTTCTCCCAGCAGCTTGGAGAGCACTTGTTGCTGGCGCTCGTTGTCAAAACCCAGCACCCAGACGCTCCAGTAGTAGTCCAGGCTGGCGAGTCTGAGTCTCAGGCTGTTGTACCAGTCGCTGGCCCTAACCCCGGCGAAAGAACGGTCGGAAAGATAGCTTTCTTCAGGGCTGAACAGGGAGTCGAAACCCTGCTCAATTCGTTCGGGCGCTATCATGGCGGTGGGATCGTAACGTACCCAACCTTTGCCTTCGAGATAGACCTCACTCCAGGCGTGGGCCATATATTGATACACGCTGAGATAACCGGCCTGCGGGTTGTATTCGCCGCCCTGATAGCCGGTGACGATGCGGGCGGGCAAGCCGGTGGCTCTGGCCATGAAGGTGAATGCTGAGGCGTAGTGAACGCAGAAACCGGCACGATTTTCAAACAAAAAGTCGTCCAGTTGCTGCGGCCCCACCGGCGGGGGCGTCAGGGTGTAGAAAAACGGCTGACTGTTGAAATACTGCATCATGGCCGTCAAGCGCTGCTCGGCTTGCGGGTAACGATGGGCAAAATCGGCGGCAAGTTTGCGGCTGCGGGGGTTGATTTCATCGGGGAGGCTCAGATTGAGCTGCCGCAGCGGCGCTTTCAAGCGATTATCCAGCGGGGCATCAGGATAGCTCATCACCCGGTATTGCAACTTTTGTTCTACCGGCCTTATGGCATAGAGGCGAAAGTCCGGTAGATTCACCAGGCGTGGATCCATGCTGTAGGCGAGATCCAAGCCGAACAGCCAATGCTGGCCGCTCGGCTCGGCTATGATGCTGTAATCGATAAAAGGCCCTTTGGGGACGCCGGGTTCGGGGCGGCTATTCATGATAAAGCTGTCTTGCTGCAGCGCCTTTATTCCCCGTGACTGCTGCCAGCGTTTGCCGTCATATTCTTCCAATACCAGTGCGCGCCAATACCTGTCTTCGGGAGCCGGTATCTGACCCTTGAAACTGGCGCGAAATGCCAGCTCGTTGGATTTGGTCAGGCGCGAGATATCACCAAAGCTAAGCTCATCGGACAGCCCTGTGGTACTGCTTTTCATCTGCGGCACCATCCAAAGCGGACTGAAACGCGGCAGCACCACAAAAAGCAGCAGCGCCAGCGGCAGACTCTGTGCCAGCAGCATCAGGGTTAGTTTCAGTTGGCGATTGAACGAGGCCTGTTCGTGGTAGAGGCTTGCCAACACACAGGTGTTGAGCGCAGCCACCAGCGAGAGTTGCAGGGCGTCGAGCATCTGTTGATGGTCGATAAAGGTGAGGGCGATAAGAAAGTAGCCCACCAGTACCACGGCTTTGACATCGCGGCGACTGCGCATTTCGATATATTTGAGGGAATAGCCGAGGATCAACAAGTTGACCAGGGCATTTAGCAGGCCAAGTTCGCGACTCACCAGCGCCAACGTCAGCGCCGCAGCAATGGCCAGCACAGTCACCAGCACTCTGGGGGGCCTGGCGACCTTGCCAAGATAGATCCCCAAGCGCCAGACAAAACAGATGGCGCAGATCCCCAGGGTTCCCAGGGTGATTTTGCTTGCAAGCGGCGCCAGCACTGCCAGATTGGTGATCAGCAGCCAAAGCAAGGTGCGGCGGGCGATGATCTCCTCCGAGGTCTCCTTGAGCGCGGTTTGCAAGCGAGCGGCTTTCATCGGCCGGTACCTTCAGCCTTTGCCGGATAGAGCGCCAGGGCTTTGAGGCATTCCTGACGCTGAGGTTCGCCTTGAGAAGGCGCTATGGTCCTGCCCGCTAACTTAAGCCCCCAGGTTTGGCCTGAATGGGCCAATTGATTGACCTGATAACTCAGCTCACCCAGGCGCTTTTCCAACTCATCGCCGGTTAACTTGCTATTAAGGTCCAGCCACAAAGGCGCCCCCTGAGGCTCGGCAAACTCCTTGCTGAGCATGCCTCGGCCCTGAGCCCACTGTTTCCAGGCCACCTGTTTGAGCGATTCACCCGGAACATAGCTCTTAAGCCCGGCGTATTCATCGACGCCGCTGAGCCACTCGCCACTGTCTTGGGATTCGGGGACGTGTTCACAGCGGCCCAGTTTAGCTGTGCTGACCACCGGCGCTGGAAACACCCATTGACTGGTGTCGAGATCCAGATGAGACCAGGCGCGGCAGAGCCCCAGAGGATAGCAGGACTCCACCTTGAGTCTACCTGGATGCCAAAGGCCTCTGGGCCTTGGCTGCATGGGCACCAAAGCCGTCTGCTCCTGGTTATCGACACAGGAGATAAAGACTTGCCGCTCTCCTGGGTAGCTGAAACCGAGCCGAAACAGGCTTCTGTCGGCGCTGACGGTGACAGGGAAGGAGAGGCTGTCACCGGCGTAGGCTTGGGGAGGCTTACGGGCACTGAGTCTCAATCCCGCCAGGTTGCGGTAACTGTGAATGATGCAGGTGTGAAACACGCTGGCCAATACTATGGCCAGACCGATCACCAGGTTGTTTTGATAGTTGGTGCCGAACAGAAACAGCAGCAGTACCAGCGCCAGCCAGATAACGCCAAAGCCGCTGGGAAGAATAAAGATGCTTCTGTGGCTCAAACGTTGCTCTTTGGCGGCGGGAATACGCCGTGACAACCAGCGGTTGAGCCGCGCAGAGAAGAGGGAGGTCACAGAGGCCATCTCGTTGTTACCGAATGGGATTAATGGTGCCGAGTAACTTGGCCGATAACTGCTCGCCCTGAAGTTGGCTCGAATGCCGCAGGCGGTGCTCGGCAACGGCGCCAAACACAGCTTGCACATCTTCGGGCACCAGATATTGACGCCCCTGGATATAGGCCCAGGCCTTGGCAGCCGCCAGCAGCGCCTTGGTGGCTCTGGGGGAAAGGCCATAGCCTTCGTTTTGGTTGCGGGAAGCCTCCACCAGCGCCAGAATATAGTTAAGCAGGGCGTCAGAAGCGGCCACCTGTTCGCACTCCTGCTGCAGTTGATCCAGCTCGAGCGCACTCAGACACTGGGGCAGGGGCTGGTTGCGCTCCTGTCCTTTGAGCATGGCCAACTCGGCGTCCTGGTTGGGATAACCAATGGAGAGGCGCATCATAAAGCGGTCCAGCTGGGATTCCGGCAGTGGAAAGGTGCCTGATTGGTCTGTGGGGTTTTGGGTGGCGACCACAAAAAAAGGATGCGGCAGCCTGTGGGTCACACCGTCGACAGTGATCTGCCGCTCTGCCATCGCCTCGAGCAAGGCGCTCTGGGTCTTGGGGCTGGCGCGGTTGATTTCGTCGGCCAGCACCATCTGTTTGAAGATGGGGCCAGGGTGGAATACAAACTCAGATTGCTGCTTATCAAAGATGGAAACCCCGAGAATATCTGCCGGCAGCATGTCGCTGGTAAACTGTACCCGCTGATAACTCAGGCCTAAGGTTTGCGCCAGCGCGTGGGATAAACTGGTTTTGCCCATGCCCGGCAGATCTTCAATCAGCAGGTGACCGCGAGCCAGAATGCAGGCCAGTGCCAGCCGTATTACCCTGGGCTTGCCTATCAAAACTTGCTCGAGCTGCTGCAGTACCTGGGTTATCTGGCTCCTGGACACATTGGCTTCCTTGTTAGATGGTCACTGAAATCAGTTCCGGCTCGGTTTGGATGAACTGAGGTCTGAAGTAGAAACCTTGCACCAAATCCACATCCAAAGCCAGAGCCTGAGACAGGTGCTGCTCGGTTTCTATTCCTTCGAGTATAGTTATTTTTTGGCAGGACTTGGCAAAATTAAGCAAGTTTTCCAGAAGCTTAGCCATGAGTGGTATCTGGATGGCACTGAGCCAGTGACGGTCGAGCTTGATGCAGTCTACGGCGGTCAACAGTTGTAGCGACACCATGGCATGGGGTGCGCCGACGTCATCGAGCGCTACGGTGATCCCGCGCCGGTGCAGCTCCTTGAGTAATGTTTGTGCCTTGTCGGCATCGTTGACGCAGGTGTTTTCTATCAGCTCCACCGTCAAGCCTCCGGTTTGCTGCTGATACTTATCCAGTGCCTGCATCATGTACTGACAGTTGCTGCTATCGAGTGCGTGAGGATCCAGGTTGAGGTTGAGTCTGGGAGTCTTGGGCGCCTGACTGAGTTGCAACAGCTTGGCTTGCAGTTCTACCGCCGCCAGAGCACGGCTGTCTCTATGCAGCCAGTCGAATACCAGATTAGGTGCCAAGGAGGCTCCTTGGTGATCGTAAAAGCGGGCCAGGGCTTCATAGCCTTGAATGGCCAGAGTTCGGGGACAGACAAGCGGCTGATATTCACAGGCAATGTGCCGCGGAGGGGAAAGATCCATGTAGTTATCAACGGAGTTAGCTAAATGAATGCTAATTATTCCCATTATGGGGCCAAGATAACAAGTCAATTTACCCCACTAAAGCGTTGAGCGCTGAAAAATACGTCTAGGAACAAGCTCTTTAATATCAAAGTGTTGGGAATTTGACTCAGTGCCAATTCACCGCCGCCTCAATAGCGGCGGTCTAGTTCTGCTTCGCTGAACTGTGGCCGAGTTTGCTGTTGACGCAGTTCATAAATTTGCCGGTAGGTGAACACCGCCTGCACATAGGCGCGGGTTTCGCTGAAAGGGATAGTTTCAATAAAGCTCATCACATCCAGTTTGCCATCGCTCTGCTTCAACCAGCGTTTTACCCTATGTGGACCGGCATTGTATGCGGCAACGGCCAGTACCCGATTGTTGTCGAACTGTTCCAGCAGCTTGGTGTAGTAGGCACTGCCGAGCGGCACATTGATGGCCGGGTCGTACAAACTGCGATTGCCGTTGAACGCCAGTTTAAACTGTTTCGCGGTTTGCTTGGCGGTGGCTGGCATCAATTGCATAAGGCCTCTGGCACCCACTGACGAAGTCGCGTAGGGGTAGAAGGCGCTTTCGCGGCGGGAGATTGCGCGAATTTCATTGACATTGACCTTGAAGTCTTTGCCTGCCTGGGTAAAGAAAGGATCGGCGGCATAGGGAAAGCGCATCTCCATATCATTCCAGAGCTTGGCCTGAATACTGGCTTCAACCGCCAATGCATCCCATCCTTGCTGTTGAGCATAGACCCCATACTGGGCACGCATCTGTTTGTTGTGGCGGGCGAGCATTTGGCTCCATTCGATTCTGGCATCGACCAACTTATCCAGCGCCAGCAGCTCAGATACCCGGGCAAGCGCCTTGTCATCGGCAAGCCTTGCCTGCATCTGTGCCTGTGGTTTAGTCGGCACATGCGCCAGATTGGGGGTGATACCGAGTTCGGCGGCGGCCCAGAAACCATAGAAATTACGTTCTTTGCTGAGCGCTTCGAGCACAGCATCGTCCCGGCCATTGACTCTCAGATGCCAGTAGCGCCAGCGGGCATCGTTGCGGCCTTGGTCGCTGAGTAAGGGGAGAAAACGGCGGATATCGGCGTCATTTTGCTCGGCAATGGCCCAGCGCAAACGGCGCTCGGTCAGATCGTCGGCTTCGAGCAGCGGCAACATAGTGTCGATATGATCCCTAAGCCCTTCGTCCTCGACGATAAGCGCTCGCCTGACCAGATAACGGTTCAGTTGTCGCCCCTGGAAGTCGCTGAATCTACCGGCCTTTTCATACTTAACGTACAAACGCACCGCCTGACGAAGATCTTTACGGGCCAGGCGCTTGAGTCCGGCAGAAACGATATCGCTGTAGATGGGGGCCGCGCCATCAAACTGGTTCATGTGTCTAAGGCGATTGGGATCTTTGTATACCGCCTGCAGCAGTTTGGCCTGATTCTGATGTTGGGTGACTTTGCGTCCCAGATACTGCAGCAGACCGTTTTGTCCGGCGTCAAAGGCCAGCAACATTCGCGACCAGATCAACTCCTGTGAGCGAAGCCCGGCTTTGCTCCAGGCATTGAACAGGGGATCGCACTCCTTGGGACGGGAGCGACCATAGAGCCAGAGTTGACGGGCACCATCCCAGGCGACCTGTTTATTCCCTTGCCCAAGCTGGGCCCGGTAAAAGTAACATTGCAGCTCAGTGGCTCGGGGCAGTTCCGGGGAGATGGCCAGAAAGTCATGCCAGCGTTTGTCGGCGCCGGCTCGCAGCAGGTACCTGTGACGGGCGCTGCCATGCAGGGGCGAATGCTCAAATTTGTCTATTGCCTTTTGTGCTTCTGGGCCTGCAAGCGCCATTATGTCATCGAGCTCGGCGTGAAAATCCAGATAGATATTGAGCGGGTAATCCTTGAGTTGGGCCCTGAGCTTGCGATAATCGGCAAGTTGGCCCTTATCCAGCGCTTCTCTGGCCTTTAGGTAGCTTTGGCGTTGTTGCTCCAAAGCGGCAGGTGCCTTGGCCGCATGGCCTATCCCGGGAAACAGCATCCAAGGGATGGATACTGTCAATGCACTCAAGGCAACGCTGCCGGCGAGGGCGATTCGGGTCAAGGCTCTGCGCATCTAAAACTCCTTGTTGATGGCCAGTTTCACTTGAGAGGCTGAATTCAGGAGGTGAGTTCGCCGTCCTTCTCTGTATTTTCTATGGCATCAACCTCCTTGCCTACTGGCAAGGGCGTTTCTGTCATCGCCTTTTCAAGTAGTTGTTTATCCAATTGTTTACTGGTTTCAACGCCCAACTGTTGCATCTGGTGAGCCTGGCGGACAAGGTTACCCCTGCCGGTAGCCAGTTTATTCATGGCGCCGTTGAAACACTTCTCTGCATTGTCCAGCGCGCGCCCGAGTTTGTCCATATCTTCCAGATAGCCACAGAGTTTATCGTAAATTTTACCGGCTTGCCTGGCGATCCTTTGTGCGTGTTGGTTTTGGTATTCGTAGCGCCAGATGTTATTGATGGTGCGCAGTGCTACCAAAAGATTGGTTGGGCTGACGAGCATGATGTTGTTTTCGAGCGCGAAATTCACCAACTGCGGCTCTTGTTCCAGTGCCAGCAGGAAGGCGGGTTCCACCGGAATAAACATTAATACATAATCGAGGCTCTTGATGCCGTGCAGTTGCTGGTAGTCCTTTTGGCTCAGGCCTTTGATATGACCGCGGATAGAGTTGATATGTTCACGCAGCGCCAGGGAACGCTCTTCATCGGTTTCGGCGTTGTAGTAGCGTTCATAGGCGAGCAGTGACATCTTGGCATCTATTACCACATCCTTATTGGCCGGCAGGTGGACGATGACATCGGGTTTAAAGCGCTTGCCGGCATCATTTTTCAGATCCTGTTGCACATCATACTCGTGCCCTTGTCTGAGGCCACTTTCCTGCAGCACACGCTCCAGGATCACTTCGCCCCAGTTGCCTTGCTGCTTGTTGTCACCCTTGAGCGCCTTGGTGAGATTGACCGCATCTTGGCTCATGCGCAGGTTGAGTTGTTTGAGATCTTCCAACTGGTGTTTCAGTGAGGAACGTTCACTCTGTTCTTGTGAATAGGATTCATGAATTTGTCTTCTGAAGCCTTCGAGCTGTTGCTTTAGTGGCCCAAGTACGCCATCGAGTTGCGATAAATTCTGGGATTTTAGCCTTTCGCTTCTGTCTTCAAAAATTTTGTTGGCGAGATTTTCAAACTGTTCTTTTAAGCGGGCTTCACTGCGTTCAAGCAGTTCAATCTTATCGTTGAGCGCCTGTTGCTCGGCGTCGAAGCGGGCGCTGATTGTCTGCTGCATCGCATTGGATTTTGACAGGTTAAGCTGGGTTTCCAGCTGTTTGCGCTGAGCATCTTTGAGTTGCTGTTCCAGGTCAGGCACCCGCTCGGCAATAGCCTCTGCTTTACCGAGTTGTGACACCAGCCATTCGGCTTTTTCCTGACTGCTGCTGAGTTGTTCGCTGAGCTCGCTGCATCTTTGTTCATGTTGCAGTATTAACTGGTCTTTAATCTGTTGCCAGCGGCTACGGGTCATGCGTTGATTAAAGAGGGCGCCAAGCAAGATACCCAGCAGTAATACGGCTGCGGCGGCAATGAGTTGAGGCGCGGAAATTGTGGTGGCCAAGTCCATATCATGTCCCTTGAGTGCAAAAAGAGGAGCGGAAAACCCGGATAGAGTCGCAGAATGAGTCAGAGCCTTCAAGGGCCAGGGCATGCAGACTCAGGATAAATGGCCAAGAGTTGCCCATTTTGTACCCCTTGTCAGCCAATGTTCAGCCAATGGAGTTGCTGGAATTATTCCAGCAGGAAATTTTTCTTTGCCTGCCTGGGTCTTATAAACTGAATTGACTGCAGCTATTGAGAGGTCACAGTGAGTAATAAAAAATTTAAACCTGGCATCGGCAGGAAGATGCCCTGGGAGTTGCCGGCAACTGAAGTCACGCCGGAATCTGTGTTTCGCGATCGGCGCAACATAGTCAAGGCGTTGGGGCTCGGCGCTATAGGTGCCAGTATTCCCGGCCATGTTCAGGCTGGCCTGTTTGACCTTTTTGGTGAAAAGCGCGAGAACGAGGCATTTGTGACCTCAAATCTCAACTATCGCAGCAACCCTGAGTTTCAATTACCGGGGAGCCTGACCCCCCTTGATAAGGTGATCCGCCATAACAATTTTTACGAGTTTGGTACAGGTAAACAAGATCCCTTCGAAAACAGTCAGGGCCTCAAGGTTAATCCCTGGATGCTGAAAGTTGAAGGTGAGGTCGAGCGCCCCTTGACGTTGGATTATGACGATTTGCTCAAGTTGCTTCCTCTGGAGGAGCGTCACTATCGTTTGCGCTGTGTCGAGGCCTGGTCCATGGTGATCCCCTGGGTCGGCTTTCCGCTGGCGGCTTTGCTAGCCAAGGCCGGAGTCAAATCCTCTGCGACTCATGTGGCCTTTGAAACCCTGTTTGATCCCGAGCAGATGCCTGGGCAACGCAATCGCCTGATGGGCGGCGGCATTCATTATCCCTATGTGGAGGGATTAAGGCTCGATGAGGCGATGAACGAGTTGAGCTTCCTGTCGGTGGGCCTCTATGGCAAGACGCTGCCGCCGCAAAATGGTGCTCCCGTGCGTTTGGTGGTGCCCTGGAAATACGGTTTCAAGAGCATTAAATCTATCGTGAAAATTAGGCTTTTGGACAAACAGCCGCCGACCAGTTGGAATCAATTGGCACCCAATGAATATGGTTTTTATGCCAACGTGAACCCCAAGGTGGATCACCCGCGTTGGTCACAGGCGACAGAGCGGCGGATTGCCGAAGGCGGGATCTTCTCTGCCAAACGGATCCCGACCCAGATGTTCAACGGCTATGGCGAGCTGGTTGCTCATCTGTACCGGGATCTGGATTTAAGGAAATATTATTGATGCGTCTAGCTCCCAAGCAACTGCCTTGGTTAAAGGCGTTGTTGCATTTGGCCGCCGGTTTGCCACTGCTTTATTTGGTTCTGCAAGTGGTGACAGATAGCGCCGGTGGTGATCCTGTGCAATATATTATCCATTTCACCGGCAAAGGGGCACTCAACGCCTTGGTGGCAACCTTGTTGGTATCGCCTGTGGCCAGAAAATTCAAACTGGGGTTGTTGATGCAGACCCGGCGTTTGCTCGGACTATGGGTATTTGCCTGGGCCTGCTTGCATATTCTCAGCTATTTCAGCCTGGATCTGCTGTTTGCCTGGGAGCTGCTACTCAGTGAAATTATCAAGCGTCCCTATATTTTGGTGGGGGCCAGCGCCTGGTTGTTGCTTGCTGCGCTGGCGCTGACCTCGTTCAAGGCATTGCAGCGCCGGATGGGGCGGCGTTGGCAGCAACTGCACTACAGTATTTATGCCATAGCCCTGTTGGTACCTGTGCATTATTACTGGTCGGTTAAGTCCGAAATCATCGAACCCAGTCTTTATTTCGCTGCCATGGTGCTGTTATTGGCGATAAGATTGCCGAGATT
Organism: Shewanella sp. BJSY2023SW007; assembly: GCF_047314525.1. Taxonomy (NCBI): domain Bacteria; kingdom Pseudomonadati; phylum Pseudomonadota; class Gammaproteobacteria; order Alteromonadales; family Shewanellaceae; genus Shewanella; species Shewanella sp. BJSY2023SW007. The sequence goes on from NZ_JBKORL010000068.1 coordinate 90,369, forward strand.
CAACTGGTTTCGCTGTCTGTGGCCGTTTGCTTGAAGAAAGACGCAGAGACTGAGCATGAGACGGTAGGCTTTGTCAGGCGTCGGCCAAGGGCGAGGCAAAGCTGTATTGCTTCTTTGCTGCAAACTCCTTTGAAGTTTGCAGGGGTGCCTGTTTAGCCTGATACATGGCGCTGTCGGCAGCGTTGATAAGCTCGGCCAGGGTATCGCCATGCTCGGGATAAAGGCTGATGCCGGTACTCAGGCCAACCTGAAGTTGTTGTCCTTGCCAGGGGATATCGCGGCCGAGGGTATTGATTTTTTCCAGCACAGTGCAGACTTCTTTACGGTCGGTTATTGGCTCCAGCCAGATGATAAATTCATCACCGCCGATGCGGGCCACCAGATCAGAGCGTCTTAATGTCTCCTTCAGCCTTTTGGCTATTTCCACCAGCACTGCGTCACCGGCGCTGTGACCAAAATTGTCGTTGATGGGTTTGAATTTATCCAGATCAATGAATAGCAGCGCCGCTTTAAGCTGTTGACGCTGGCAACGCACAATGGCGTGTTCCAGCTCAGTGGTGGCGGCGCCGCGATTGAGTGCGCCGGTGAGATCGTCATGATCTGCCAGATAGCGCAATCTATCTTGCTGTAGTTGCAATTGCTGGGTTTGTTCCTCTACTTCCTGCTGTAATTGATCTTTTCGCTTTGTCGCTTCCATCAAGGCCTGCTTCATATTGTTGAACTCATGGGCCAGCTCCGAGAGTTCATCTTGTTGTTCCAGTCTGATACGGCTATGAAGATCGCCCTTGGCCAGATCGCGAATGCCGCGTTTTAAACTGCCCAAATGGCGGCGAAAACGCCTCAGAGTATGCAGAGTAAAGCCGGTCACCAGCAGGGCTATGGCCAACAGCAGGGCACCGTTGAGATAGAGATGACTGAGCTGCAGCACACGGGCTCTGTCCATGGTGTGATGTTGAAAGCGAAACAGGTCTTCGCTCATGGATTGAATGCTCATATTATATCTTGACAGCAACATATTACTGACCAATTGATCATCTGCTATCAGAGACAGCTTGGGCAGAGAATGCTCCAACAGGGTGCTGATGTTGTTGCTTTGGCGTTTGAGGTTAGCCAACAGCTGTTGTTGCTGCTCATCATCGACCTGAGTGGTAGTCAAGAGGGCGTTCAGGCGCAGCAGATCCCTTTGGGTGTTTTCCACCGCTTGGGTGTCCCTGTATTGTTGCAGCAGCCATAAGTTGGATCTCAGCAGATCCAGGTGTAGTTGCAGTTCCACCAGTTTGTGCATCTGTTGGAACGTCTGCTGGGAGAAATGACGTTGCTGCAGCAATGACAGCGCTAGTACCAGTGTCAGAGTAACACAGAGAATGACCAGGATATTGAGGCGGCTGGATAATTTCATCTCTGTTCTACCAATGACATATGTTGTATCTGATCCAGTGCTTCGGGTGCGATAACATTTCTGAAGTCGGGCAACTGCTGGGCTTCTATGGTGCCGCTGGTCATGGCCCAGCGTGCCTGTGATTGCAGATTGCTGAGCAAGCTATTACCCAATGACAAACGAAACAGATAGTCTGGCCATAGGGCGACGACTTCTTCAGTGGGCAGGTGCAGATATTCGGCAACCAACTGACGGGCTTCCTGTGGGTGCAGAACAATAAATTCACTGGCGAGTTTCAACGCCTTGAGGATCCGCACATGGTGTTCGTAGTACGCCTGATTGTCGCCCTTACGACTGATGAGATTAAAAGATAGGCTATACAAACCGCGGCTGGGAAATTCGTTTATCTTGCCAGGTTGATGTTGCGATAGCTGAAATCCGTATGGTTCCCAAACCGAAATTGCATCCACATCGCCTGCAAGCAGCGCCGGTGCTAAAGCGGACGGGCGGATATCCACCCGAACCGGCGCTAAGGACGGGTGTCCGGCTATGTTGAGTATGGTATCAAGAAAATACTCGCTGGCGCTGCCGGCGACGACGCCAACGCGCTTACCTTCCAGTTGGGCCGGAGTGGTGATACCGCTCTGATGTAGGGTTAACAGTTTGATGTCGTTATCCGATTCGGCAAAGCTTGCCAGTACGGTGAAGTCGGTTCGCTTGAAGCTATTAAACATCACTACGGATTCAGAGCTGGTGGCCAGATCAGCCCTGTTATTGAGCATAGCCTCGAAGCAAAGATCACCTCCTTGAAGTGGTTGCAGCACTACATAGACGCCTTCGCGGGCAAAGAGTTCGAGCTTGTCGGCAATAATGACAGGGGCCGAAAGCAGTGAGGTGGATACGGCGATGCGAACCGGCGTCTGGTTGAGCAAAACTGGGGAGTTTGGCTGTCTGGGCATGCTGAGCCAGATAAACAAGAATAGCAATAGAGCCAAAGGCACTAGCATCTTTCCCATGGTTATTGCTGTCCTCCATTAGTCATAGTCTGAAGCCCGTGTTTTGTTCAATCCAGATGATTTCAACTTTCTTAAGTGTAGTGCAAACGGAAGGGCGTGCTATAAAAGGCTCATATTTTTCATGGGATTATTTGTGGTATTCGGTTGGAAAGTGAAACCGATAGCGGAAGACAGTTATTTCTTTTGTTAATTGTAGCAAGCGAACAATAATGCAATAGGATTCAAAAAGTGAAATAAGTTGTGAAATACTATCTGGGGTGATAACGCACATCCTTGTCCCATAAAAAGAGAGGCGCAGATATTGACTGCGCCTCTCTGATATATCAAACAACTCTGGTATATCGAACAATACTGTAATCGATATTGAACTCACATCCTTACTTACTACCCTGATTGGCCATATAGACCAATACTTCATCATAGGACATGTTGAGTTCGCGGGATAAATTGATGACCTTGGTCTTAAAGGTTTGTACTTGCTCCTGTTTATGCAAGTTGTTTTGCGTTTCTTCAACCAATTCATTGACCGCTTCCTGAAGAAGCTTCAGACGCCTGAGGCTAAAGTCCAAAGACTTCAAATAGCGGGTCATCTGTTGTTTGTTTCTGGCTTGCTCAAGATCCGTTGAGTGTTTTTTTTCATATCCATATGCATCGAGTGCCGCAATAGCACTCTGCAAATCGAGATCTTTTGTCATGTATGTTCACTTAAAACGAAGTTTTGCCCGAAAGGGGGGACAGGATAAAGGGATCGCAAAGCTGTCACCTGTAATAGTCTATAGTATATTTCTGAAATTACTCAAGCATTTCACCGTTTATTGGATGAGATAAATCTGGAGACAACTGTTCTGCTATCATGGAACTTGTGGTGACAGGATAAGGGCGTTAACCTAGAAAGCAGTATTTGCACGGAGGCCTCTATGCTGGATTTGTTACCGGATCTCTTTGATCATTATGAAAATGATCTCACGTTGCTGCCATCTGTCTTTCGTCAGTTTGGTGGCAAATCGATTTTTTGGGGCGAAATCGTTACCGTCAGGTGTTTCGAGGATAATTCCAAGGTGAAACAGCTGTTGGCAACCGATGGTACGGGTAAAGTACTGTTGGTGGACGGTGGCGCTTCTACCGCCAAGGCCCTTATGGGGGATCTCATTGCCCAGAGTGCTGTTGACCATGGTTGGCAGGGAGTGGTGATCTACGGCGCTGTGCGTGATGTTGCCACCTTGGCAACTATGCCGCTAGGGGTAAAGGCTCTGGCGCCAGTCCCCATTAAAACCGAGCGCAAGGGAGCAGGAGAAATAAACTGTGCACTTTACATCGGAGATGTGCAGATAACCCCCGGAATGATGCTTTATGCTGACGATAATGGCATCGCAATTAGTCAAAATCCCCTGAATATGGCCTTTATCAGTTGAACAAGCGCCTTAGTCCTTATTGTTGAACAAGGAAACTATTATGAAAGTGGTTAAGTGGATACTGGGTATTTTCGCGGTATTGTTTCTCGGTCTGGTTCTGTATTTGACCTTGTTGTTTGATCCCAACGACTTTAAACCTCAGATTGTCGATGCGGTAAAAAAACAGACAGGGCGTGAATTGGTCATTAGTCAGGATCTCAACTGGACTTTTTTCCCGACTCTGGGAATTGAATTGGGCGGTATCAGCCTGAGTAACCCGGATGGGTTTGATGAAAAACAGATGTTGGCGGTCAACCAGGTTGTCGCTGAAGTGGCCTTGATGCCACTGTTTCGTAAAGAAGTGGAAATTGCCCAATTAAACCTCGATGGTTTGAAACTGGATCTCATTACCCAGAAAGACGGCCGCACCAGTCTGGATGGGCTCAGTGGTGACACAGGGACGGCCAAAGAGCAACCCAAGAATACCGAAGGCAGCGCTCAGGGATTGGCCAGTCTCAATATCGGTGGCATCAATATCACCAATACCCAGATTCATCTGCTCGACAAGCGCAGTGGCAGTGATCAAACCTTTGTGCTTGAGTCTCTGACCTTGGGCGAGTTTTCGCTGGGTAAATTTGCGCCTCTGGCTTATAAGTTCAGTGGCAATATGTCGGAGATGAAAATTGCCAGCGAGGGTAAAGGGCAATTGAAGATTTCAGCGGACATGAAGCAGTTGGAGATCACCGGCTTTGCCATTGAAAATCGCGTTGAAGGCAAGAGTATGCCCGGCGGAAGCCTGAGCGCCGCCCTGAATGCTGATGTAAAACTGGATCTTAATCGTCAAAACGCCGAGCTGGTATTGAGCAGTCTCAAGGTGGCCGATATTGAAGGCAAAGGGGATCTTAAAGTGGCTTTCGGCGGCAAGATACCGGATGTGAAAGCCAAGTTGGCTTTGGGGGAAATAGATCTCGACAAGTTACTGCCTGCCGGAGAAGAAGATAAAGCCGCCGCCAAAACTACTGAATCGGCAACGGCCGCCAAGGCCAGCAGTGAACCAGACTTGAGCGCGATGAAACAGGTCAATTTCGCCATGGATCTTGCTGTTAAGGCCATTAAGGTTGCCGGCTTGACCACTGAAAACTGGCAGATGGATCTGGCTCTGACCAATGGCGTGCTGGATATGAAGCAGCTCAGCGCTGATTTGTATCAGGGCAAACTGATGACCAAGGCGCAGCTTGACGGTCGCAACAAGGTCGCCAGCTACAATTTTGATACTCAGCTTAGCGGCGTCAAAATTCAACCTCTGCTCAAGGATGCGGCCGATTTGAAAATTCTTGCCGGAGCTACTGCGTTTAGTGTCAAAGGTAAAGGCAAGAGCTTGATCCCGGATAATATCAAGCAGAACTTGGATGCCAACGGTAAGTTTGAAATCAGTGATGGTGCGCTCTATGGGGTGAATATCCCATATATGATCCGCAGTGCCCAAGCCAAGCTTAAAGGTGATTTGTCGGCTCAGGACGAGGGTGAACGCAAGACAGACTTTTCCAGTCTGACCGGCAGTTTCAGTCTGAAAAATGGTGTGGCCAACAACCCGGATCTCGCTATGGCATCACCACTTATTCGCTTGGCGGGTGCAGGTAGTGCCAACCTTATCAGTGAACAGTTGGACTATAAGCTGAAAACCTCAGTGGTCGGTAGCCTCAAGGGACAGGGCGGCGAAGGCAAGAATGATCTGGCCGGTGTTGAAATCCCGTTGATGATTTCTGGTTCATTCCAGGAACCTAAATTTGCGCTCGATACTCAGGCATTGTTTGATTCCAAGCTCAAGGAAGAGACCGAGAAGGTGAAAGACAAGCTTAAAGAAAGCATCTTCAAGAAACTTGGAGGAGGTAATTGATGCGCGCCGTTTTGCCTTTGCTAGCGGTCTTGGCACTTGTTGGTTGCAGCGGCTCCAATGCCGCAACTACTCAGCCTGTGCCTCAAAAGAGCCCGACAGGGATGGAGGAACTCAGAATGCTGACACTGCACTTTGGTACCATCAAAAAAGCGCCGACACCGGCACTGTTTGAAGGTAAGCTGACATTTAGCGATGTGGTCGACAAGCAACCTTTGCAGGTGATGCTGGAGATCCATAATCCCAAAGAATACCCGATTGGGATTCGCTTCAATTCTGGGATGACGGCGGATCTTTGGTTGGTGGATGACAAGGAACAGCGAGTCTGGGCTTGGTCAGACGAAATGATGTTCACTCAAGCAATCAGAGATATCAGCGTTAAGCCGGGGCAGACACTGAAGGTGATGTTCAAGGTACCGGCCAAGACACTTGAGCGAATTGGCCCTGAGGGGTACAGCTTCCAGGCTCGTTTTGAAGGTAAACCTCTGGAATCCAGTGTGGCTGCTATGGCTATGTTGGAAGTGCCGGTTGCCAGGCGCTGATCCCCAGGGATAAATCAAATGCTGCTCTGGCAAAGCTGAAACTGAAATCCGATGATACAGACTCATCGGATTTTTTATGGGTGTTGTCGGCCGTTATCCAAAATTGCTTTTTACTGAAACCATCATTAAATAGCTTTTTGAGTGGGTTGCAATCAGTGTTTGGCAGAGCGAGTTGTATTGGCAATGACCAGATAAGAAAATGCCGTCTCTTTACAGAAACGGCATTATTTATAAGGGTTTGCCCTTTAATCAGGGGCGTTCCGGCAGAGTCACATTGAGTTCGAGTACCGACAAGTTGTCATCGTTCTGATCCAACTGCACAGATACCTGCTCTTCAGAGATGTGCACATACTTGCGGATCACTTCAATTATCTCCTGCTTCATCTGCGGAAAGTAATCCGGTGCCCCGCGCTCACCGCGTTGATGGGCAACGATGATCTGCAAACGTTCCTTGGCGGTTGCCGCGGTGCTGCTTTTCTTGCTGCTTCTGAAATAATCGAGTAATGACATAATTTAGCTACCAAATATTCGTTTAAGGAATCCTTTCTTTTCTTCCGCGACAAAGCGTAGCGGAAGCTCTTCACCCAGCAGACGAGCCACTGTATCCTCATAGGCCTGCCCTGCATCGCTGTCATGATCTATGATCACCGGCACGCCAGAGTTGGAAGCCTTGAGCACTGCCTGGGACTCAGGAATAACTCCAAGCAGTTCTATTGCCAGGATCTCCTGTACATCTTCCACACTAAGCATTTCGCCGGTTTTCACCCTGGCAGGGGAGTAGCGGGTCAGCAGCAGATATTCCTTGATAGGCTCAAGCCCTTGTTCGGCACGGCGGCTACGGCTTTGCAGCATGCCTAGAATTCTGTCTGAATCCCTGACCGAGCTAACCTCAGGGTTGGTTGTTACTATGGCGATATCGGCAAAATAGAGTGCCATCATGGCGCCGGTTTCAATACCTGCAGGGGAGTCACAGATAATGTAATCAAAGTCTTTGCTCAAATCATCGAGTACCTTGCCGACACCTTCTCGGGTCAGGGCATCCTTGTCCCGGGTCTGGGATGCCGGTAAAACGAACAGTTTATCGCAGCGCTTATCTTTGATAAGTGTTTGATTTAGATTGGACTCACCGTTGATGACATTGACAAAGTCGTAAACAACCCGGCGTTCACAGCCCATGACCAAATCCAGATTTCTAAGGCCAATATCAAAATCGATAACGACAGTCTTATGTCCTTTGAGCGCCAAGCCGGTAGCGATAGCCGCGCTCGATGTGGTTTTGCCCACACCGCCTTTACCTGAGGTGACAACAATAATTTGTGCCATGTTCTATTTTATCCTTTCCATCTGCCTTATCCGGGCAGCGATTCAACGATTAATGACTCACCGCTGAGCCTGATACAACCACTCTTGGCGGTACAGTGTTGCTGCAGGTTTTCAGTCAACCAATACTGTCCCGCAATTGAAACCAGTTCAGCTTCCATGGACTGGGCCAGAATCACGGCATGTTTATCGCCGCTGGCTCCCGCCATGGCTTTACCACGCAGTGCCCCGTATACATGAATGCTACCATCAGCAATGACTTCAGCGCCATTCCCAACAGCGCCAAAAACGATTAAATCACCGTCTTTGGCGTATATTTGTTGCCCGGAACGCACGTTTTGTTTCACTATCTTGGTGATTCTCGGGGGAGGCGGTGGCAGTTCTGATTGCTTTCCCGCCTTGATACTGGCTAATCCCTGAGCTTTGGCGGCTTCATTGAGAGCCTTATCGGTTGCAGTTACCCCAACAATCACCAACTTTCTGTCGGTTAGTCCCTGGCGCAGTCCTTTGAGATCTATATCAGTGTCGCTAACTTGACTCAGGTTAAGCACCAATGGGGCATTGATAAAAAACTGCGGAGCCTGGGCGAGCTTGCCATCGAGCTCTTTGAAAAGGGCGCCCAGATCAGGGGTATTGATGTGAAGTACAGAGAGCGTAAAAGAAGAGCCTTTTAGCTCTAGACTAGGTTTTGGCATCCCGGCATCATTCTCCAGAAAATGAACAGTCAGATTGCGTGACAGCGTTATATTCCAAGGCGTCCATGTTATAGTGTGCCCCGATGAGTGGCAAGTTTGAACCCATGGAAATTGATACAATTATGATCTGTGCTGTCTATAAAAGCCTGAAAAAAGCCGACACCTATTTATTCGTTAACAAGAAAGGCCAGTTTGATGATGTACCTGCTCCCTTGATGCAGGTATTTGGGCCGCCACAACTGGTAATGCTATTGCCGCTGCAGAAAAGGCAACAACTGGGCATTGCTGATATTAACAAGGTAAAAGCAGACCTGGCAGAAAAGGGCTATTATTTGCAATTGCCGCCGCCTCAGGTGGATATGCTGAAGGAGCTGAGAGTTAGCAAGGGCTTGGATGATCACTCTGCTTAAGGAATAACGCGGTTTATGGATAGATTTTCCCTGGTGTTTATTTCACTGCTGGGTGTGGCGCTGCCCAATGTTTGCGTGGCGACTGAGGGCAGTTTCGAGCAGTATCTTGATATATTAAAACAGGACGCGGCAACGCAAGGGATAGATCAACTCACATTGGATAAGGCCTTCAGCCAAATAAAACTGTTTAAAAAGGCCTCCAATGATGATAAAGCCATTCCGAAGCCACCGCAGGATTTAGAACACTATATTCCCCGGATTATCAATGAAGAGATGGTGGTCAAGGGGCGAGTATTGGCTGAAGAGTATCGGCCGCTGTTGCTTGGGCTGGGCAAACAATACCGGGTGCAACCCAGGTTTATTTTGGCGCTTTGGGGACTCGAGTCGGATTTTGGCAATCAGCAAGGGAGTTATCCTGTGCTGTCTGTGACAGCGTCACTGGCCTATGAGGGGCAAGAGGCTTATCACAATGAGTTTATCTCGGCACTGAAAATCCTCGCGTCACAATCGCTTGAATCAAATGAGCTCAAGGGCTCCAGCACTGGCGCCATGGGACCTTTAGGGCTGATGCCAAGTGCCTATCTACAATATGGCAGCGACGGCGATGGCGACGGCAAGGTTGATATCTGGAATAGTTTCGCTGACGGTTTGGCATCTGTGGCTAACTACCTGCAGCAAGCGGGCTGGGATGACACCCAAACCTGGGGACGTCAGGTTAAAGCACCAGAGTCGATAGAGAATGACCAACTGGGTGTAGGTTATCAGGCGAGCTTCAGTCACTGGCAGCAATTGGGCGTTCGTCGTTACGATGGCAGTGATCTGCCAGGCAGAACTGATATGCAAGTGTCATTGATTATGCCCGATGGCAAACGTGGTCGACACTATCTCGTGTATCAGAATTATCGCGCATTGCGAAGCTGGCAGGATTCAGATTATTTTGCTTTGGCGGCGGCCTATCTTTCCGAACGGATCAAGTATCCACCCTCAAATTAGTGTAAAATAGCGTTCACGCAAGTTTTCAAGAACGAATCAACAAGTTTATGTCCTTTTGGTTAACCAAGACCCTGGCCGAAATGACTCCCGATGAATGGGAGTCTCTCTGTGATGGCTGCGGCAAATGTTGTCTCAATAAGCTCATCGATGATGAAACCGATGAACTCTACTATACTAACGCGGCTTGTAAGTTGTTGTCTGATAAAGATTGCAGCTGTATTCATTATGAAAAGCGCTTTGAATTTGTTCCCCAATGTACTGCGGTGACGGCGAATAATATCGGAGAGTTGGACTGGCTACCGGATAGTTGTGCTTACCGGCGTTTGTATAAGGGGCGACCATTACCCGCCTGGCATCCGCTCTTGACCGGTTCCAAGAATGCTATGCATGAAGTGGGGATGTCGGTGAAAGATAAGACATTGAGTGAAACTAAAGTCAGGGATCTTGAAGATCATATTGTACTTTGGCCACTGAAAGACTTGGATTAATATCATTTACAATAAAAAAGCCAAACAAATCATGTTTGGCCTAATGTGATGGTCTGCCCCCTCCTCAGCAATTATGCTGAGATTAGATTTGGACAGGAGGTAGATCATCATGTTTATTCAAGTACTCGGTATCGATTTAGCAAGTCAAACTTATCCCTCCGCAGTATGTAAAGCCCTACGTCAAAGGTAACAAGAACGACTTCATTGATGCTGATGCTATTGCTGAAGCAGCGCAGCCACTACATCCGCCAGTACTGGCGGATTGAGAACAGCCAGCATTGCGTGTTGGATGTTCTCTTTAAAGAAGATAACTCACGTATCACACTTGAAGACGCGGTGGAAAACATCGCCCTGTTCCGTCGCTTTGTCATGAACCTCCGAAAGTGAGCGTCTCAGAGAATCTCATTTCCATAAAACTGTCGTTATTTATCAGAGACTGACTCCCAATAGCGTGCTTCTTGCTGCTCGGAAAGTGTTTAGGATGTTCTATATTCGCTTATTCGTCTTGGTATTTGTTGCTGTTTTGTGATGCAACTTGTCCGCTGGGTGGTTGCAGGCGTGAATAAGTGTTTTAAAATGTTTTGTGTTAATTAAATGTTTTGATTATGTTTTTGTTTTTTTGGGTTTCCTTGTTGTTGTATGAGTTTTTGAGGTGCTTTTGAATTGATTTAAAATATTAATTCACTTTTGATGGTGGCTGTCTTAAATTGAGCAGGATTTGAAATCCTTCTACCTTTAGCTACCAGTTTTAGTCAGGCTAGAGTTGTAGCAGAGAGTTTAGTATTGTTGTTAATGAATCTCATTTGAATAGTTAAGTGTAATGAAGTATATTTTCGTGGTAAGGCATATATCTCCAGGTGGAGTTGAAATGGCAACATTGATATTAGTGAAAGAGTTGGTTGCCAGAGGTAATGAAGTTGAAGTTTGGAATTTAGGTGAGCAAAATAAAACGGATTTGGAATGTTGGTCATCATGGGTCAATGTTAAGAAAATTAGCAAGATTAAACTTTTGCTTTTTAAGCGCTCCGTTGTTAAGGGAGAAGTGATGGTTCTTGTGAATAATGCCGCAAGTCGTTACGCTCCGGTAAAAGGGGTTGTTTCTATTATTCATGGTGATCCCTTGTATAAGTTCAAATGCAATAAATCTTTAGTAAGTAAGTTCAAGGAACTTGTTAAAGTAAAGTTTTCTCTAGGTCGCAGGAAGGTTGTTTTTATTTCTAAAAAACTTGGTGATGAGATTAATGGGTTTATTAAATATCCAGTAAAACATATACCAAATCCTTTTGAACCTGCTGTAATTCAGGCCAAAGCTAATGAACCTTTGACTATGAGTTTACCAGAAAATTTCATTTTACATGTTGGTCGGATTGCACCAGAGAAACGTCAGGATTTACTGTTAAAAACTTATATTGATAACAAAGAATTACATCATTCAACGGACTTGGTTTTTGTCGGGGCTGAGCCTAAGCATGATGGTCCTATTACCCGTAAATTGCACAGAATACTCGATCAATGTGATATTAGTCATCGCGTACATTTTTTAGGTGAGCTTAAAAATCCATGGAATATCATGAAGAAAGCTAAGTGTCTTGTGTTGTGTTCAGAGTTTGAGTCTATGGGGTATGTTTTGCTTGAGGCCATGGCACTTAGAATTCCTATTGTAGCGACAGAAGCTGTAGGTCCACTTGAGGTATTAGGAGAAGACTTTGCGGGATTGGTTAAAGAAGGTGAGGATCTAGGCATTAGAATTGAAGACGCACTGAATCATCCTGAGAGATTTATTAAGGAGTTACCTTCTAAATATAATAAAGATGAGGTGGTTGAAAAGTTTGAATGCTTTATTAAATCACTATAAGTTTAAATATTTTTTGCTGACTTGAATTTTTATTTTGGCAGGAATGTGGCTACGTCTAAAAAATAAATATTTAAATGATTGGCTTGTATTTTCAGAATACCCCTTTATTGGGAATGAATGCGATTGATCGCCTAGTCAACCAATGGTATTGCATTTTCGTTAAAGAATTATCTTGAATGCATGGATTATGCCTGGCGGTGTATTCGCAATGATAAACGTGTCGCTATTAGTGAAAAGAGCGCCAAGCTGTAGGTGTGGTGAATATCCATCATGATAACTGGCCCAGGCTTACCGCTGAATTTGGAAAACTATTTCCTGGGCCGGTAGGGACGCTGCAAGAACTTACTACTGCGAACACTGGAGAAGCGACGATGGCATTTTGCAACCAGCTGTCAGTATTTTCAACCAGCCTGATTCCAATGCTATTTATCTCAACGTGAGTTCTTGATTTTCGTGTGATACTTACGCTCTCCATAGGGATAGATAAAAAATACTACAGGCTAAAGGGAAGCAATTTTATCGAAAACAAGGAGAGTGTGATGCAAGGATTTAAGGGATTTTTATTGTCTTCTTTGTTGGCATTGCTGGTGGGTTGCAGTTGGGCGGCCTTGGCGGGCATTGTTGGATTACTGCTGTTGCCTTCTATGTTTCAATCCAAGGGTTGGTTGGATCTGACCTATATGTTGGTGGGGACTATTTTGATGCTACAAGCATTGATCGCCGGATGTTGGGCCGGTTGGTTGAGGGGGAGCGGGGTATTGATTCGGCAAACGGTAACCCAAAATGCCTTTTGGAAGACCAACTTGTTTATTGCCATTGGTATATTGCTATTGTTTGCGTTATTGCATTAGTTTTCTGTATCCGCCAAGGTTAACCTTGGTCATCGAGTGGACCGTTAACACCCGCTTAAAATATCCTCAATCATATTGTTTTTTTAATTGTTTGCGGGCTGTGAGTCTACTCACGTTTTAGGTTATCTTCGGCGGCAATAGTCGGCAAAATGGTAAGATCCTCTTTTCCTTATTATTGTCTGTATTGGTGGAGTGCCATGCGTAGTTTATCCTCCTGGGGTTTGGTTCTTTGTCTGTCGTTGCTGGTTTCGGGTTGTTCATTGCTTGAGGTGAAATTGGAAAGCGGTATTGAGCCGCTGCCGCAGGAGCAGTTGAGCATGCGGGTATTTACCCGGGAATATGCCAGCAGCTTTTTTGCCGGAGTAGAGCAGAGCGCCGATCTGATACTACTACGCTCTGATGATCTGCAGAGCAAATCCAATGCCTTGATGTGGAAAATTAATGCCGAACAAACACTGGGACAAACCATTTTTCAGGTGTCGCCGGTAGCCGCCATGATAGACACTTGGGCATTTACTGCACAGATGGCCCAGTTTTTTGACTCTGGTAATGGTAAGGCATTGTTTGGCGAGCAAACGCAACTGGCAGCCAACACCAGTCAGCAACTGTTGGCTGATTATGAGCGCCGCATGCAAGGGCTGATGAGTAAAGCCGATTTTACTGCCAATCAGCAGTTTATCCGCGAATATACCATGGCCCACCCGCTGTTTGATATTAGCTTTCCACGGGTCTCCGCGTTTAACGACTGGTTGAGCTTCCGTAAGATCGGTGAGTTTGATGCTGTGACTACCTTCGGCAGTGTGCCTGAGGTGATGAGCGATATGTCTGACCGTATGGCCATGCTGGCGAGTCAAACGCCAAAACTGCTTGGCTGGAAGGCAGAGCTGTTTGCCCTTCACTCCAACATCAACTCAAAAGAGGTACAGCAAACCCTAAAAGATATCAGCGAAACCTCGGCTAAATTTCAGAAGCTGATGAATGAAAGCCCGCAGTTAATGTCTGAGCTGGCAGTGGATCTGCGCCGCGAGCTGACGCCGCTGTTGGTACAGTTGGATGCTAGTGCCGAGCGCAATCTCGCGCAACTGTCGGTCGAACGTCTGGCATTGGAAAAAATGGTGGAACGTGAACGCATTGCGCTGGAGCAGATGGTGGATAGGGAGCGCCAGGCCGTGACCAAAGAAGCCGATGCGCTGGTGCAACGTACTGTGACTCAGGTGTTTGAAGAGCTCACCGACGTGATTAAAAGCCTAATCCTCTATATCGTGCTGTTCTTGCTGGTAGTGTTCTTTGCGCCACTGGGCTTGGGTGTCTGGTTGGGCAAGCGTATTGGCTTGAAACAAGCCAGTATGACGAAGTCATAGTCAGGTAAATGGTGGCAAGTGTCTTATAGTGAGGCGCAGAAGGTAGTGTAAGTTGTATTAGTCGCAAGAGGGTGTTAACGCGCGGCTTAGGACTTTAAACAGATACTTGCCACCACTTTTAAGCCCAACCGTCCGAGGGTATTTGTAAGGCTGGTTACTTATTTCTACAGTTCAGCTTAACGTGTACCTGCAGTTTTTTTAGGGCCCGAGGACTTATTCGCACCTTTCTTAGCTCATGTGTAGATTTGATGAAGCCATGGGTATTTCGGTTATAGTCTGTTTTAATTAGATGACTTTTTTACCAAACTTATCCATTTTGCAATTGCATTTAGGACAAGTCCAACCACCCCACATCAGTTGACTTATATTTTGAGGGATACGAATTTTCGGCATTATTTCGCCGCATTCTGGACAGTTGATCTCATGTAAATTTATATCCATTTTAGACTGCTTGTTTTCAGTCATGGTGTTCTCCTTTTAAATTATTTTTGTGTTGATTTTTTGGGGATTGGCATGCCAGCCGCCCCTGTGGTGGCCGCATGTTATAACTGGTTGAACCGCCTTTAAAGTAACCAAGTCAACTTAACAAAACAAGAGGTGTTATCTGGTAGTGTTCATAAATCTGTGTCATTTGAGTAATATACACCCAAAAGGATATTCAAATGACCAAACCTACATTCGACATGGAAGCCGCCATTGAAGCTCTGCGTGCAGGTAAAGACCTGACCGGCAAAGATGGTATTCTCACCCCACTCATTAAACAGCTTACTGAAGCGGCCCTCAATGTTGAGCTCGACCAACATCTTGAAGATAAGCAGCCTGGTAATCGCAGAAATGGCAAGACCAGTAAGACACTGAAGACCGCTACCGGTAGCTTTGAGCTGCATACTCCGCGTGACCGAGATGGCACCTTCGAGCCTCAAGTTGTAAAAAAGAACCAGACATACCTGACCGATGAGATGGAGCGGAAAATCATTGCGCTATTTTCACTGGGCACAAGTTATCAGGATATTCGTGCCCATATCGCCGATATCTACGGCATTGAAGTCCCCAATGGCACCATTAGCGCCATTACTGATAAACTGCTACCTGAGCTTCAGGCTTGGCGTGAACGTGATTTAGAAGCCCTGTATCCCATCCTCTGGCTTGATGCTATTCACTATAAAATCAAAGAGAATGGCCGCTTTGTCAGCAAAGCTGTGTACACCATTCTGGCGCTCAATGTAGAAGGAAAAAAGGAGCTGTTGGGCTTGTATATCTCAGACACTGAAGGTGCACATCAGTGGCTAAGTATACTAACCGATC